>NZ_KV788355.1:0-137945 GCF_001807215.1 Corynebacterium sp. HMSC05D08
CTTCCTTCGGCTGCGTGCCACGGGCACGATCTCGATGCCATGAACCGCTATTCCCGGTAGGCACGAATCGCTGCGGCGCGCCAGAAGCAGAAACAAGCGCTCAGAGGTGATGGACACCGGTTCGAGAGCAAGCAAGGAAAAACCCAGAGCGCGGGGGTCCGAACCCTGGGTTCAAACTAGGCCGCGTAGCGCTGGTTCAGAACGCGCATCACAGCAGCGATCACTGCAGTGATCAGGCCGATCGCCTCGAGCGCAATCAGCAGCTTGCGCAGAATAGAACCGTCCGCCGAGCCCACATCGGGGCCGTCCGAACCGCCCTAATCCTGATCGCCGTCGCCACCGTTATCGCCGTTGGCCCTATCGTTGCCGTCACCGGCGCCGGAGATGTCCTCAACCTCGACCTCGTGGGCCTTGACCTCCACGGTGAGCGCCTCGGAGGTGGAAAGCTTCAAAACATCCCTGACCACGCCCTCATCTTTAACAACCTCCTAGCCGCCGAAGACCGTGCGTACCTGATGTTGACCGCGGGTCGGGAGGCCGTACTCGAAGCGAGCCTCCCCGGTAGCCTGGTCAACCGGCGCGGCTCCCAGGAACTTCTCGCCGACGAAGAAGGAGACTGTGGCTCTCTCCGTGATATTTTTCTTCCCCTTGGACTGTCACCGTCGCGATGAACGCTACCGCATCGCCGGTCAGCGGGGTTGCGTCCAGGTCCACCGAGTCATTTTCGCGGGTTAGCGTAGTTCCGGTCTCTGCCTCGCCTGTGCTCAGAATCTCAAACGGTTCGGCCTCTGTCTCAGCCTTGCTGAAGATTCGTCCATCCGCTTCGCACTCCCGAACCTCCGCGGTGATCTTCTGCAGACTAGCCTGGTCGATGACGTGCTCCACGCTCGCGTTGTCCTCAGCGTCGGTCTGCGCGGTGCCCATGCGAACCCCATTGGCGCGGAAGATCACCTTAGCGTCCTTCGTTACCGTTGGTGCCGCAGTGAGTCCGGAACATTAGCCCGTGGCTGCCGGGCACCTACGCGATCGATACGCTCCGCAGTTCCATCGCCGGTATCTACGAGGCCGACTACTGGAAGCTGATGTTTATGTTGGCGCTGTTCATCGTCCCGTCGCTGATTCTGGCGCTGGGCCTTCCGGTTCAACCTTGTCGTCGCGCGAGAGCTTCCACCGCCCACAAATTAGCAGCGCCACAATCACCGCCGCTGCCTCCAGGATGGCCCACATCCACCACTGCCAGTGTCAACCACTGCCGTCGAACACGGCTTCCTCGCCAGGTTCCTTCGGCACCTGGTGCCCCGTTCCCAGCAGGCGGTGCGTATTAATGCCGCACGGAGTGCACGTAGTCAGGCGATCGGGTGCGCTGAGGAAACAACAGGTCTCATTGACCTTTCGGTTCACGGGTCGCAGTAGGTCAGTGTTGTCTGCAACGGGCGACTTGCCCGGTACGGGCTTGCTGCTTCCATCGGGATGGTTGGCGGCTTATAACTCAATGTGCTGGCGGAAACCGTTAACGGCTCCTACAGGAACGAGCTAGTCCCTACTCGCAGGTGGGATGACGGTGTCGAGGTAGAAATCAAGGCAAATGCCTTGGAACAAAACTTGGGCCACTTCAATCTGATTGGAATTCGAGGTACTTCTGGGCCAGGCCGACAGACTCGAGACATGTCGACACATATGATGTGGTGTGCAGCTGATGTGGTGTGCAGCGCAATTGTGTAGCCCAACGCATTGATCCAACAAGCTAGAAGGAAGGCCCCATGGTTGCCCCTAAGCGATACGCCGTTGTTGACTTCGAGACCACAGGTTTTGGCTCGACTGATCGAGTCATCGAGATAGGTGTGGTCCTGTTGGACCACAACCGGGAGGTGGAATCAACGTGGGAGACTTTGGTGCAGCCGCAGCGGGATATTCCGAACTCATTCGTTCACCACATCACACCGACTGACGTTGTGGATGCGCCACTTTTCGGCGAAGTCGCAGGGGAATTCTTCGACCTTCTCAACGGGCGCACGGTGGTCGCACACAATGCGCCTTTCGAGGTGCGGTTCTTGCAGAGGGAGTTTTCTAATTTAGGGGTGGCGTGGCCCAACTACGGGGCGTGGGTGGTTGATACCAAGCGGTTGTTCCAGCAGACGTATCCAGGTGAGGATACAACCCTTGAGCACGCCTTGAAAGTTGTTGGGATCACAAATGCCCGTCCGCACTCGGCACTGGCAGATGCACTGGCGACTGCAGAGCTGTTTGCCTGGCTGGTTAGCCAGGGGAATGACGTGGTGATAAGCAGCAGAGCAATTACCCTCCCGCCGCACGAGTTTCCTGCCCGCGGCGCGCTTCTACCACGCACCGCATTGGCAGAAGATTTAACGCACAAGCGTGGTGAATGGCTGGCCCGCCTGGTAGATACTGCAGCACCTGAAGGCTCCGGAGACGCGGAGAAGTACAAGAAACTGCTCGCGGCAGCGTTGGTAGATAAGGAACTTTCCAAGTCTGAAATTGCCCAGCTGCAGAACCAAGCACAGCAGGAGGGGCTCACCAGCAATGACGTGATGAGTATTCATGAAGAATTCATCCGGCAGCTCGCCGTGGAGGTTTGGCTTGATGGTGAGGTGACAGAGGAAGAACGTGACACGCTGCTGTTGCTCAACGAGCAGCTGGGGCTGCCTGCCGATACCGCCGAGGCACTCCTTGCGGCCCCACAGCTAGGGGAAAGCGAACTGGGTATCAGCCTGTCTGCTGGGGACAGAGTGACGTTTACGGGGCAGTTCGATCTTCCCCGAGAAGAATGGGAACGTCGCGCAATGGCAGTAGGGCTAAGCATCGGAGGCGTGACGAAGAAGTCCGTGCTACTCGTTGCTGCGAACCCTGACTCCATGAGTGGAAAGGCGCGCAAGGCCAGGGAGTACGGCGTCCCAATTATTGGTGAGACAGCCTTTGCTCGTCTGTTGAGCAATATGTCTGGGGGCGGGCAACTCGTGGAGCAGGACCTGTCGGCGCAGCCTGCTGAACTTGATCTGACAGAAACCTACGGGATCTTCCCGTGGAGCACTGGCGTTTCTGGCACAAGTGCGCACACTGGCACAAAGGCATTGGCGGTGGAGTGGTGCGCCAAGCACCCAAGACGGAAACTTCTGGAGCTCTCACCCCAGTTGACGCCGTTTAGTGAGATCGAGGTGCAAAGTTCTTACAAGAGCGGGTACACACAGTGGTTTGCGCGGTTCCCACAACCGCTGGAGGCAACCGTGGAGGACTTGCGTGATCTTCCAGGAGTAGGCGAACACAAGCTTGTAGCCATGGTGGAAGCTGTGGTTCTTGCAGCCAGTGACAGTGGAAATGCCGCGGTGATCGATAGTATTGGTGCAGCGGAAAACCCTTATGGTGACATCCCCATTGGTGACAATCCTTTTAGCGACGATGACTCCGCTGGGCGCGCTGCTGAATTTTTGGGTCGAACGTCCGAAGAAATCCGCGCGTTGGACCAAGTCGCGTTGTACATCGGGTGGGCACAGCTAAATGGCGCGGTTGTAGAGGTTGCGTCGTTACCAAGTGCCGTCGCAGCCGAGGTCCCCATAATTTCTGCACACCTTGAGCACCAATCCCCAGTGCGGGCTTTGTTCCAACGCGCCGTGGATGAGCTCGATCGAGCCATCGGCGGTGATGAACGCAAACGCGGAATCGCTAACAGCCGGTGGCTTGGTGAGGCGACGTTGGATTCCATCGGTACCGCGTTTGGTCTCACGCGCGAGAGGATCCGTCAGTTGGAGCGACAATTGGCGGAAGATTTTGAGAAGGATAGTGCTCTCTTTAAAGAAGTCGTGGCGGCTGTGGGTAAGCGTGCCCGTCCAATCTTGCCTGTGGATGAGCTCCGAAGGGAGCTACCTGATCTCGTACGAAAGCCAGCAGGGTTTGACGCAACGTTCGGTGAAATTTTCACGGGCATTGGCAAGCAATGGGAAGTTGTTAACGGCTGGTTGGTGTTCAATGGCTTCACTCAGGCCTTGTCAGAGAGGTTAACAACGCTGGCGGACGACCACGGTATTGTTCGGATTGATGAACTCGCCGTGGGCTTAGAAGTTACGCCGGAACGGCTGGAGCAGTACATCGTGACCAACGATGAACTTAAGGTCGCAGTCTTGGACAACTACGTGCTGACAAAGGTCGGCAGCTACCAAGACCGTGCTGTGAGCGTGCTTGCTATAAACGGTGAGCCGATGACTGCAGAGGCGATCATGGATACCCTCGGGGGCGGCAGCCCACGGTCTGCTTCTAATCAATTCTCCATTGACCCTCGTCTGACAAAAGTCTCTGCCGATCAATGGGCGCTGACGGAGTGGGGACACGAGGAATTCAAGAGTATTGCTAGCTGGATCTCTACGCGCCTGGCCGCTAGCACCCGAACTCATACGGTTGTCGATGCCGCAGGCTCCTCGCAGGAAGTCCCTGCGATTGCTTTGAATGAGCTGCTAGCGCAGGCAGAGAGATTGCGAATTTCAGAACTCTCGATCCGCCAATATGCGGCCAATGGAGATTTTGAGACTCGCGACGGCATGGTTATTGCACGAGTGGATGAGTCTGGAAACGTCATGGAGGGCGATATCGCAGATGCCCGCGATGCCTATCTCCGTGACGGCGAGTGGAACCTCTTGCTGACAGTTAACAAGCACCACCTGCGTGGCAGCGGCTTCGCTGTGCCCGCGCCCATTGCTGCGTACTACGGAGTAAAAGTGGGCGAGAGCTGTGCGCTGAGTAGCCGGTTAGGTGAGGAGTTTGTTCGTGTCAATCGTCTTAAGCAAGTCTCGTTGTCAACGATAAAGCGGTTCCTCGACGAGCTCGGTGTCCGCGAGGGCCAGCGGGTGTGGCTCAAGCTGGGCAAAGAAAGGACCTTTGATGTCTCGATCGCACCTGCTGTCCAGCATCATGAGGCTGGGTTGGCTCGCCTCTATGACTTCGTGGGACTTGACGGCACGCTGATGCAGCCTGGTGAATCGACGGAAGATTCGCTAGCTCGAGTTAACGAGATACTGGGACTGAGCCCGCAGGCGCCGCGCCGGCGAACGGTGGCGGTCTTCCGTCATCGCCACCAGGACGAGATCGCTGACCTTATTCAGGAGCTCTAGGGGATTTCATGGAGCAAGGGGGCTGAAATAACGCAGTCCCGTGCATTGCTTAAGATTAAAAAGGGCGAATTTTTCATTTTAGGCGAGTTTTTGGGGTAGCTTAATTACAAAAATCGCGATTTTTAACGTTTAGGCGGTGTAATGCCTGTGGAAAAATACGAACCACTGAAAAAGGTGTTTTATCGTGCTACGAGCGGTGGCAGGGAGCTTGTTGCTGAGCAGCTCCGTGTGCGGCGTTCAAGTCCTGCTGCTTTTACCTGGCCCTATGAGGTGGGCAAGCACGGAGTTTTCTATGTTCACACCCGTGGTCTCGCAGAAAGGGTGGAGCGCGTCTGGCGCCAAGAGATTCAGATTGCTGCGTTGTGGCAGAAACTTCCAGTGACGGCTAGGGAACACTATTTTCACGAGCTGGTGGTCGATGAAATAAAGGCGACCAACGATATTGAGAACATTTCCTCCACCCGCAAAGAAGTCGCCGCCGCGGTTGAGGCTGAACGCAGCATGGGAAAGGCGTCGGAAGGCGCGCCAGTGCGACGATTCCGGGAAATGGTGCGGCAATACCTGGCCCTCCCCAGCGAATTTTTGGGGCGAGATGACCTTCCACCATTGGGTTTCCCCTCAAACTTGTCTGAGATTCGCTCGCTGTACGACTCCCTCGTCGGCGAAGAAGTAGACAAAGCCGATGCGCCCGATGGCGAGCTTTTCCGAACTGGTGATGTTTCGCTAAACGATGGAGTGCGTGAGCTTCATGCGGGCGCACGGGGCGAGTCCGCCATTCGGGCGCGCCTCGAGGTGATGCTCGATTCTGTTCATGAGTCTCGCGGGGTTCAGCTCTTCGCGGCCTTTGTGGAGCACTTCATGTTTGAACATACCCATCCGTTCTACGACGGCAACGGACGCATGGGGCGATTCCTCCTGAGCATTCGGCTATCACGGCTGCTTTCTACCCCGACAGCGTTGTCGCTTTCGGCGGAAATCTTTAGGCAGAAGAGGCGCTACTACGATGCCTTCACTACGGCAGAAGACCCCATGAACTATGGTGAGCTGACTTTCTTTGTCGAGGATATGGCTGCGATGGTCAATGCTGCCCAGGCCCGTTTGTTGTCCTCCCTCGAGGAAAGAAGCGACCGACTGAATAGTCTGGAACAGAGCCTGCGTGCGCTAGAGAGCGAAGGAGCTGCAAGCGAGCTGGCATTGTCAATCGCATTCTTGCTTGGACAGGTCGCGCTTTTTGGTCCACGTGCTGGCCTGAGCTTGGACGAGGTAGCCGGCGTTGTCCGAGTGTCTAAGCAGACCGCGCGTAAAGGGATTGCCGAGCTCGAGCGCCTGGGTTACGTCGAGTTCTTGTCGCGGCGCCCGCTCGTTACGGCACTTAGCACGCCGGGGTTGACGTGGCTTGGGCTCGTAGAGTGACGAGCCCCGTGATCAGTGTGAGCTAGCGGAGCCGGAGGTAATCAAGTCCTTGCGAAGGCGGCTTCCATTCTCGGTTGCGTGATAAAGGCAGAAACGAGTGTTGAGTGGCATGTGTCTAAATATTCGTCGACGGCTAGGTAAACGTTTGCATACCTGTTAATACTTTAGTTAGGGCTGGTCATATCTTTCGTGGCCGGCAGAGAGTAAAGGTAGGAGGACACTTATGTCCATGCTCAATGCGCTGCTCGCAGAAGGTGCAGTTGACCTGCACGGCCGTGCGAGTGACTGGCGTGAGGCCATTGAATTGGCGGGCGGCTTGCTCGTTGCGGCGGGCAAGACGGGCCCGGCATACACCGAGGCCATGGTGCAGTCGGTGGAAGAAAACGGACCGTACATTGTGGTCGCGCCGGGCTTCGCTTTTGCCCACGCGCGGCCGTCGGAGGCAGTGCGCGAAACGGCGTTGTCGTGGGTGCGCTTGGATCGGCCAGTGGAGTTCGGTTCCAAAGCCAATGACCCCGTGACTCTTGTCGTAGCACTTGCGGCGAAGGATTCATCCGAGCACCTGAAGGCAATGAAGGAGCTGGCAGGGCTGCTGGGGAAGAAGGACGTGCGTACGCGTCTGGATTCTGTAGAAAGCGAAGCTGAGCTGCGCCAGGTGCTTGTGGATGTGGCGAACGGTGGGGCAGGGGCGGCGTCGGCAAGCGCGGCTCTTGCAGCTGATCACAGTGACGCGCGAGATGGCGCCGAGCACCAGACCGCGGCTGATTCGGTGGCCACAAAGGGCAAAATCTACACCGTGTGCGGCAATGGCCTGGGCACGTCGTTGTTCCTGAAGAACACGCTGGAGCAGGTCCTCGATGAATGGGGCTGGGGCAAGTACCTCACCGTCGAGGCAACAGACACGATTTCGGCCAAGGGGCGTGCGAAGGAAGCTGACTTCTTGCTGACGTCCGGGGAAATCGCTGCAACGCTTGGCGACGTCGGGGTGCCCGTCCACGTCATCGAAGACTTTACGAACATGTCCGAAATCGATTCTGCTCTGCGCGAGCTTTACGACGTCTAAGGAGCACTCATGGATGTCTTGTTGAACATTGCCAACTTCTTGGTCAATGAAATTCTTTCCGTGCCGGCGTTCCTAATCGGCATCATCACCGCGGTGGGTCTCGCCGCGATGGGCCGTGGCGTGGGCCAGGTCCTCGGCGGCGCCATCAAGGCCACACTCGGCTTCCTCCTGGTGGGCGCGGGTGCCGGCTTGGTTACCGCCTCCCTTGAGCCGCTCGGCGCCATGATCACCGGCGCCACCGGCGCGCAGGGCGTGGTGCCCACCAACGAGGCCATCGTGGGCATTGCCCAAGACCAGTTCGGCTCCCAAGTGGCCTGGATTATGATCCTGGGCTTCGTGGTCTCGCTGATTCTGGCCCGGTTTACCCCGATGAGCTACGTGTTCCTGACCGGCCACCACGTGTTGTTCATGGCCACCTTGCTGACCATGGTCCTTGCACCTGCTGGATACTCTTCCTGGATCGTGGTCGCCTTTGGCGCCGCGTTGCTGGGTATCTTGATGGTCTCCCTGCCTGCCATTGCTCACCCGTGGACGCGCCGCATCACCGGCGACGACTCCATCGCCATCGGCCACTTTGGCACCGCCGGCTACCTCGCTGCCGGTGCCGTGGGCAAGATGGTCGGCGGTAAGGGCGAGAAGATGTCCAAGTCCACGGAGGAGCTCAAGCTTCCCGAAGGCCTGCGCTTCCTGCGTGACTCCATGGTGGCTACCGCACTGTCCATGGCTCTCATGTACATCGTGCTCGCCGTCATGTTCATGGTGCGCGCTGGTACCGAGGAGGCCTTCACCGCATTCGAAGGCGGTGCCACCAACGTGGGTAACTACCTCATGCAGTCCTTTACTCAAGGCCTCCAATTCGGCGTGGCCGTGGCCGTGATCCTCTTCGGCGTGCGCACCATCCTGGGCGAACTCGTTCCTGCATTCCAGGGCATCGCCGCCAAGGTCGTCCCCGGTGCCATCCCGGCTCTGGACGCGCCTATCGTCTTCCCGTACGCACAAAATGCCGTGCTGGTGGGCTTCATCTTCTCCTTCATCGGCGGCCTCGTCGGCCTCGCTGCTCTAGCCGCATGGCTCGGTCCAACATTCGGCGTGGCGCTGATCCTGCCGGGCCTGGTTCCGCACTTCTTCACAGGTGGTGCAGCGGGCGTCTACGCCAACGCAACCGGTGGACGCCGCGGCGCCATCTTCGGTGCGTTTATTAACGGCCTCATCATCACCTTCCTGCCGGCCTTCCTCCTGGGTGTGCTCGGCTCCTTCGGCGATGCTAACACCACCTTCGGCGATGCCGACTTCGGCTGGTTCGGCCTGCTCTTGGGCTGGTCTTCCAAGGCCGGCGGAGCACTGGGCCTCGTTCTCATAGCAGTTCTTGGCTTGGCTGTCTTGGCACTTGGCTGGTTCTCCCAGCGCAAGCTCGTTGCCACCAATTGGGATCCCACCCCGTGGCGTGAGCAGCCGGGTGCTGCCGCTCCGAAGGGTGAGGCATCTGACGTTAAGCCGCTTGCTGCTGGCCAGACTGCAGCTTCGAAGAAGTATCCCAAGGTGCTTCCTCCGAAGGGTGCTCCGGTTCCGCCCAAGACGATTGCGTAGCAATTCTGGTTGGCTTGTTGGACAAGCGCGCGGATTTCCGTGCCATCACGATGGTGGCTGGCAACGCTGCCGCACCCAGATCTCATCCAAGAATCCGGGCGCTACAAGGCAGACGTGGTCACGGGTAACGGTATTACGCGAGGCTATGCGGCAATGGCCTGGGAGACCTTTGGCTTGGAAGCTAACGCGACGGTCATCGAAAAGGCGGACCGCGAAAGCTTCTTTGGCTTGCTTGGCGACGTCCTGGAAACCCAGACCACCCCAAACCGGCCGCTTCAGAAAGCGGACTAGAACAAGTCCCAGATGGTGATTGCCAGAATCACCGAACCAAAGAAGAACACAAAGTAGTTCCACGGGTCATGGCGGTAGGTTTTGTACTCCTTGACCCGGTGGAACATGTAGACCGGAAGCAGGAAGATAAGCACCGCATCGAAGACGCCACCAACCAAGTAGATGAGGCTGAGAATTGGTGGATTGAACACCGAGACCAGCGTGCCGGTGACAAAGATGAACGTGTAGACGATGGTGAGTAGGCCGCGGCGGTTCAGACGGTTCGCAGTGCGTGGCGCGATGAGGCGCACCATATAAGAGGTGCCTTCCTCAGCACCGAGCATGGTGCCGAAGTAAGAGGTAATAATCGCGAAGATAACGACCATCGGGGCCAGCCAGGCAAGCAGCGGCACGCCGGTGACGTTAGCGAAGTAGGAGAGCACTGGCAGGTTCTGCTCAGTTGCTTCCTTCATGCCATCCGCGCCAAGAGCCAGCACACAGGACCATACGAAGAACATGGTAAAGACGACCAGCAGTGCGGCAGTGTAGAGCTCAATGCGGGTAACGTGTTTTTCCGTCTTCTCGCCGTAGGTTGGCTGCATGTCCACGGAGAATTGGGAGAGGCCGGCCATGTGCGAGAAGGAGAAAGCAAGCACTGGCAGAATCAGCACGGAGCCCAGCAGAATATACTGCCAGCTGCCGTCTTGGTATTGCACTTCCATAAAGGAACGCAGGTCCCACTGAGGGATCAGATAAATCGAGGTCGCAGCCAGCGAGATGATGAGCGGATAAACCAGCGCTTGGGCCAGCCACAGCATGGGCTTGCGGCCGATGGCGAAGATTCCGGTCAGAATTCCCACGCATAGGACCGAAAGAACCCAACGGTTAATGGATGGGCCGTGCAACTGATTAACGATGAAACTGTCGATGGCGTTGGTCAACGAGATGGCGTAGATGAACACTGAGGGGATGTTCGCCAGCGAGTACATCAAGGCCACGAAGAGGCCGGTGTGCCGGCCCAAGTACTTGCGTACTAGCTCGAGGACGTCAAGTCCGTGGTCTTTGGTGGGAGCACCCGAGACGATGCGCGCGTAGGTGCGGTGGGAGAAGTAGACCACTGGGAAGATGATGGCCGTAGCAAAGGCCAGCGGCCAGAAGCCAAAGGTGCCGGCCTGTAGCGGAAGGAAGAGAATACCTGCGCCCATCGCGGTGCCGAAGAGCGCGAGTACCCAGCCCAGCGCAGTACCTTCGGTCTTCTTGCCCCCGCGACCTACTGGGGAGGCAGTAGATGCGATCTCGTCCGCGGCGGGCGCGGCAGTGTCATATGTTGTCAACGGCTAGTTCTTCCCTTAGTAGTCCACTGCATCGCGCACGATGGGGCAGGTCATGCAGTGTCCGCCACCGCGACCACGGCCGAGCTCGGCGGAACCGATCTCGATGACTTCGACGCCAGCGTCGCGAAGCTTGGCATTGGTGTGTTTATTGCGATCGTAAGCCACGACCACACCGGGCTCCAAGGCAACCACGTTGTTGGCGTCATCCCATTGCTCGCGGGCGGCGGTATAGGCGTTGCCGCCGGTCTCCACGATGTGGAGCTTATCTAGGCCGAGCGCTTCTTCGACCACCGTGGCGAAGTGCTTGTCCGGGTTTTCCAGTTCCAGTTTCGTGTGATCGTCGGAAGGGCGCAGAATCAGCGGACGGATGGTGTCCACCACGCGTGGATACGCGGTGGCCTTGTCGGCGTCGAGGAAGGTGAACACGGTATCCAGGTGCATCGATGCGCGCTCCGGGGCCATCGCCGCGATGATGACCTTTTCGGCCGCACCGGCCTTGAACAAGTTGCTAGCCAGACGGCTAACGCCCTGCCAAGTAGTGCGCTCGCCCATGCCCACTAGGACCGCACCATTGCCCACCGGCATGATGTCGCCGCCCTCGAGAGCGGCGAGGCCTGGGTCCTCGTCGGTGTCGCCGTACCAGAACTCAAAGGATGCGTTGGCAAAGCGCGGATGGTAGCGGTAGATAGCGCGCGTGAGCATCGTCTCCTGGTGACGGGCAGGAAGACGCATCGGGTTAAGAGAGACGCCGCCGTAAATCCAGGCGGAGTTATCGCGGGAGAACTGGCTATTGGGCAGGGGCCGCAGCGCGAACTCATCGGGCGCGTACACGTTGCGCATGGTGTCGATGACGCCGTGGCCAAGGCCCTTCGGGATCTCGTTGAAGGGCACGCCGCCGATGAGGAGCTCGGCCAGAGTCTTGTTGTCCAGCTCGCTAAACCACTCGCGCAATTCGCTGCCCACGCCCACGCCGACGTTCTTATCCAGGAGCTTGTTGCCGAGGATGAACGCGCGGCCTTCCTTGGTCGCCAGCGTTTCTTCCAGCAGAATTCGCATGTGCAGCACCTCGACGCCGCGCTCTTCCATGCGGGCTACGAACTCGTCGTGGTGGCGCTGTGCTTCCTCGACCCACAAGACGTCGTCGAAAAGCAGTTCCTTGCAGTTGTTCGGAGTGAGCCTCTCGTGTGCCAAGCCGGGGCGGCAGACCATTACCTGGCGGAGCTTGCCCACCTCTGACCAAGCACCGAGTTGCTGGCCGCCCTTGTTGCCGGAGGTGGTTTCAGCAAAGTCCATCATGTAAATCTGTGCCTTCCTTTTTCAAGTGTTTGGTGTTGGGGGCAACAGTAACTAAACCCTTATGAGTTATGGGTCACAGGGTGAAATGAATAGTAATTTGAATCATACATATCATTCATGCTGCTGGTAGCGCATAAGATTTGCATAATTCGCAAAAGATTCATGAGTTTTGCGTCGCACCCGTCTGGGGGTGGGATTCGCTTCGCGGACCAGGCGGCGCGCCAAGACAAGAGCGGAAGAAGTTAGTTCAGAGCTCACGGAGTTCGATATTAGTATTGAGCGCAAGAATAATTGCGGCGGCATCATAGGGGAGTGTTACTACGTAATCCGTGGCTTCGGCGAACTGGTGCAGCCGGTTGATGACAGTATTGCGGTGACAGAAACTCGCCTCTGCCGTTGCTTTGACAGAACCTGTGCGCAGGTAGGTTTCGACGGTTTCGACAATTAAGGGTTGTTCGGCGCGCAGCTTGGTGATTGCAGTACTCAACTTCTTGAGCCGGGTGCCGGGGAAATCCGCCAATGCTTGGCCAGCGATTGCCCACGCCAATTCTCCGACTGGTGTGGGGCGGGGCGCAAGGATAGCCGCTTCAAAAAGGGAAGGGGTAGCTAGTACAGCTTTTCGCACACCCACTAAGCCTTTTACCTTAGGGAAAATGACGCTGGGCAAATCGGGAAGCTCAGGTGCGGGATGTAGTTTATTTGGCCAGAACGCAGCGAAGAGTCCGTGATGAGCATGGCCAAATACATGGCCTTGCGCGGTAGCCGTGTCGAGTGCGTCGCGTGCTTCGAGTGAACTGCTTGCGTGAAATACGGCGACATCGAAAGTTTCTTGCGCGGCGCATCCTAGGGCAAGAGCTATTTCTTCAGCTCCGAGCGGGCTAATAGTTGCAGAAGAAAAGAGCTTGTCGATATAGCGACCATTAGCGAGGCGGAGGTCGCGGGCGAGGCGGGCATTTTCTCTACGGAAGCCGTCGCGGACAAAGAAGTTGTATTTGGCAACCACGTTGTGGAGCTCATCGACATGGGCTATGAGCACTTCCTGATTAGCATGTGCGGTGCGGCGAATGCGCTCCCAAATGACAAGAAAGTCAAGCTGGATGGCGTCGACAAGCGTCCCGATGGCAACTTCTTGCTGTGCGCGGCGCCGGCCTAGGTTATCGGCGTGCTGGCGAACCTTCTCTTCGGTGGCCTCACCGGAAAGTGAGTCCATAAGAATGCCAAGCACGGCGGTTGCGGTCTCTCGAAGCTCGTATTCGTCGATGCGAGAGGTACCGTAGCTTCCGGAATCGCGAAATTTCTGAATGAATTCTTCTGCCATGCTCGGTATGTCTGCACGAACTTCGGCGAGGATCTTTTTCCAATCGGAATTGTGCATATGCATAACCATAATCTGAATATGTGGGATATTGCCCCAGTTTTCTGAATCTGCCTGTGCACTTGTCGATTGGGCTCTAGTGTGACTTGGAACATGAATTAACAGATTCGGAGGGATAGAGGCATGCGAGCGACAACTGATGAACAGTACCTGGCGGACTTCCGCGAGATGTCGGCCAATGGTGCGACTGCGGGAGGCGGCGTCGAAAGGCAAGCTGCGAGCGAAGGAGACCGCGTTAATCGTGTGTGGTTTGCCCAGGTGCTGGAATCGATGGGTGCGCGTGTGCATTACGACGAGATTGGCAATCAGTATGGTCTTTTCGAGTTCGTTCCGGACGCGCCTTTTGTAGGCCTGGGTTCGCACCTCGATTCACAGCCTTTGGCCGGGCGCTATGACGGTGCATACGGTGTGCTGGCGGCAGCGCATGCGGCAAACCGGGTGGCCCGCCTTGCGGAAGAGGGGAAGATTTCGCCGCGTTATAACCTGGCCGTAATCAACTGGTTTAACGAGGAAGGCTCGCGTTTTTCCCCGTCGATGATGGGCAGCTCCGTGTTCACCGGAGTCATGCCGCTGGAAAAAGCGCTGGAATCGACGGATCTCGCAGGAACCACCGTGGCAGAGGCTTTTGAGGAAGAGAAGTGGACCCCGGTGGAGCAGGCCCCGAAAGTGGTTTCCTACGGCGAAATCCACGTTGAACAGGGCAAGGGTTTGGAGGCTGCTGGCAATACCATCGGCCTGGTTACCGCGACCTGGGGCGCGAAGAAGTTCCAGGCGGTAGTGCACGGTGAGCAGGGACATACCGGTTCGACCATGATGGCGGATCGTCGCGATGCGCTGTTTGGCGCCTCCCTCATCATCGCTGAGGTACAGCGTTTAACGCGAGAGTTCCCGGAGTTTGAGCTTCAGGCATCAGTGTCCCAGCTGACCCTGGAACCAAACTCGCCGGTGACCATTGCCCGTGAGGTGCGCTTCAACATTGACCTACGCTCGCCGAACAGTGAGACGCTGGAGACCGCGCAGAAGCGCGTTCGGGAGATTATTTCGGCAGCGGAAGAAGAGTCCTGTACCCGTGTTGAGCTGAACGTTACCCATGAGTGGGCACTCAACCCGTATCCAGAGGCCGGCGTGGAACTTGCACGTGAAGTGGTTGAAGAGCTGGGCTATTCGCACCAGGAGATCTTCACCGTGGCCGGGCACGACTCGACGAATATGAAGGAGCACGTACCGACCGTCATGCTCTTTATCCCAAGCGTTGACGGCGTCTCCCACAATGAGGCGGAATACACCAAGGATGAAGACTGCGTTGCAGGTCTTGATGTATTTACCCACGTGGCTATCCGACTTGTGGAAGGAGCGTTGTTAAAAGGTTAATCGCCTATCTTTCTTGTGCATTCTCTTAAACTCAGCAAGCTGATTATGCCCAAAGTGGCGCTAAAACTACTCGGCAGGATGCTGCGAGAAAGATGGTAGTTTTTCTGGCATTCACGGGGTGGCCGGGTAAAAGTTGCCTGCAGCCCCTTAGTCGCGGAAAGCGCCTAGTGCGAATAGAACGAACACGACTGAGGCGATGCCGATGGCCAGTGGCCACATCTGGATCGCGAGTGCGCCGATGAGCAGCACGGCGACAAGCGTGCCGAGGAACACCAGATCGAAGCCGTCGAGGAGCGTAGCCTGCTGTGCAGCCTTTTCTGCCTCGCGGGCCTTGGCGGCCATGATTGCGGCTTGCTCGCGACGATGACGGATATCGGCTAGGGCCGCAGCGCGGGCGCGCTTCTTTTCGGCTTCGGTGGCAGTGTCGGGCAGGAGATAGGCAGTAGGCACGGGCTTGGTCCTTTCTGACGGAGGAAGGAGCTTTGGGCTCCGGAGAGAAATCAATGTCTAGAAAGAAGTGTGGCCTAGCGGTGGGGTGAGGTGACGGAAAGTGGGGAGTGTTCCCTCGCGCCTGTGGGACACCAATTGGCTGGGGTCGAGAGGCGCAAAAACAACTTCAGCGCCCAGGCCTCACATGGGGCCGCAGGGCGCTGAAGTTGTCTCTATCTCTCTCATGCGCTCTCTCAAACGCATAATCATATTATGCGGCTTCGTGCTGGCATATCAATTAACGAAACCTTGAGTATTCCTGGCAGTTACTCGTCCAGCTCCAATTCGGGGTCCTCGGCCTGTGCGGCCTCGAGGACCTCTTTTGCTGCGCCGAGGTTGATGACGGCAACGACGAGGCCCACCACGATGTCCGGCCAGGGGTTAAACCACCAGATGGTGATGACGCCGGCGGCGAGGATGAGCAGATTGGCCGCAACGTCGTTGAGCTCTGCAGAGAAAAAGCTCGATGATGTTGCTGACTACCTCGCAGAAGCCCTTGACGACCTGCTGGCATCTACCCACGCGCCGAAGCTAGTGCGGACCAAAGTATGGTCGAATAACCCTACAGAGCGACTCAACCGGGAAATCCGCCGGCGCATCGACGTGGTAGGAATCTTCCCTGACCACAACGCCGTTACCTGGCTTGTCGGAGCGGTCCTTGCCGAACGGCATGATGACTGGATACAGCAAAAGCGCTACCTGCACGAGGTCAACCTCGCATCAGCCGAGCAGCTGGCAGGCACGCTGTCGCTCAACCTCGACGAAGTCTGTCTCGCCAACGAGAGCACCACCCCAGCCCAGGTGTTGCGCACAGCCTTGAAGCGCCGGTTCCCCAACGCCGACAACCCGCACGAATACCTCAAGAAGCAACTCGAACTACCCGCCGACGACATCGCCGAATACAACGAGCACACCGACAAAACAACTAAAGACTCGAAAGGTTCTTACACCAGATCGGCGGACTTGGCCGTAAAAGTTTCCTGCAGCTCTTTGATTAATGCAGCCAAAGGTGACGGATTTTAGAGATTTAGGTCAAACACCTTGACGCTTTGTGACCCATCGCATATTTTACTTTATAGGTTATCGATAAGCGGTAACTAAACACGGGTGGAAACCCAGCAGTTTGGAAGGAGGGAACACGATGGCCGACGTAAAGATTTCGCTTTCTTCGAACTATGCATGCGTACAGCCAGAGATTGCGAATGTAGTCATCATCGGAGGCGGTGTCATGGGAATGAGCGCCGCATGGAATCTCGCATCGCGAGGAGTCAAAGGAATCGTCGTGTTGGAACAGCACGAGCTGGGTTGTGGCTCTTCAGCAAAACCGATGGGCGGAGTCCGTGCAAACTTTTCAGACCCGAACAACATCATCCTCGGCAAGCGTTCTTTGGAAAAGTACGGGCGCTTCCACGAGGATTTTGGGGTCAACATTGAACTGAGCAAAGTGGGCTACCTGTTTCTTGCTCGTAACGAAGAAGAAGCGGCCAACCTCGAAGTCGCTACTCAAACGCAAAACGAACTTGGCGTGAACTCTTATATGGTTTCGCCGCAGCAAGTACACGAGCTCAATCCATTCATCGATCCCGCAAGCATCGTGGTGGGTGCGTATTCTCCGGATGATGGATATGCTTGCCCGGCCGCAGCCGTTGATGGCTATCGCCGTGCGTGCCAGTCCCTGGGGGTGACCATTCTTGATCACACAGAAGTCCGCGATATCACCACCGCGGGTGGCAAGATTGAAGCGGTCTTGACCAATCGCGGTGTCATTCGCGCCAACCAAGTCATTTGTGCAGCCGGCGCGTGGAGCAAGCGGATCGGCGAGATGGCTGGTCAAGAATTACCTGTAGAACCAGTACGCCGCATGATTGGTATTACAGCGCAGCGCCCACAAGCACATGCCACGGTGCCTTTCACTTTGGACCTTGGCACCACCTTCTACATGCACAATTACTACAACGCACTGTTGCTCGGCATCTCGCATAAGGAAGAGGTCGGATTCAACCGCGAATGGACCTATGAATGGCTGAATGATTTCAACGATGCCGCCCGCATCGTGGCTCCATCGCTGGTCGATCCGCAGCTGGAAGCAGGCTGGGCCGGGTTTTATGAAAACACCCCTGACCACAACGCCATCATCGGCGCATCGAACACGGTCGAAGGCTTTTACTACATCACTGGTTTCTCTGGACATGGATTCCTGCAGGGGCCAGCTGCGGGCGAGCTGATCGCAGACATCGTCACGAACAAAGAGTCCTTCCTCCCGCACGATGCATTCACCGTCGACCGCTTTGCGGTGCCGAATATCGGGCTGACTGAAAAGCACATCATTTAAGTGCTGCTTGTACTGGCTTAACAGTTGATTTACCACTTCGCAAAAGTAAAGGAAAAAGAATGGCGTTTAACGAGACATGGCAGCTGCGTGCTCGCTTTGCCAAGAGCTTGTCAGACATGTATGGCGAAGAAGTGCCCGCATACACCACCCTCGTTGAGGTTTCAGAAGAAGTAAATAAGCGCTACATGGAAAAGATGGGTGCTTCTGCTGAAAGGCTTGGTTCCATCGAACGAGTCACCGCAGAACGCCATGGCGCAATCCGCGTAGGCAGCCCGCGTGAGATGGGACAGGTAGCTCAAGTTTTCGCGGCTTTCGGCATGTATCCGGTTGGCTTTTACGATCTGCGCGAGGCTGCCAAGTCTTCGGTCCCGGTCGTCTCTACTGCGTTCCGTCCTACTGACAAGCAGGAGCTGGCAAAGAACCCTTTCCGCGTCTTCACCTCGATGCTCGCCACCGATGACCCGCGCTTTTTCTCTGACGACCTGCAAAAGCGTCTGCATGAGTTCATCGCTTCCCGCACCATCTTCGGTGAGGAACTGCTTGAGATGGCAGCTAAGGCCCAAGAACAGGGCGGGCTAGACGACGTCGATGCAGACAAATTCATCGAGTTGGCTACCGCGGCCTTCAAACTGAATGACGAGCCAATCGATGACGAATGGTACCGCGAGCTCGAGGCCATTTCTGCGGTTGCTTCCGACATCGGTGGTGTCCGTTATACCCACATCAATCACTTGACCCCACGTGTCCTCGACATCGATGACCTGTATTCCTCGATGGAATCGCGCGGTATCACGATGATTGATGAAATCCAGGGACCACCAGCTTGGAAGGGCCCAGACATTCTGCTGCGTCAGACTTCCTTCCGCGCCTTGGATGAAGAGCGCATCTTCCGCTTCGCGGACGGCAGCGTGGGCCCGGGTGCGCTGCGCGTGCGCTTCGGCGAGGTAGAACAGCGCGGTATCGCCTTGAGTCCGAAGGGGCGTGAGCTTTACGACGCCCTGATTGCCGAAACTGACAAGCGCCTCCAAGCGGGCGAAGCGCCAACTCGAGTGGAAGTAGCGCGCAAGGTCTGGGAGGAAAACCTGCCAGATAGCGAGCAAGGATTGCGTGAGCAGGGCCTTGCCTACTTCACTTACGAGGTAGCTCGGGGCGCCACCGTGGAACCCGGAACCTACAAGGTAGAAGAGCTCATCGCCGAAGGAATCGTCATCGCAGAGCCGATTGTTTACGAGGATTTTCTGCCACGTTCCGCGGCGGGAATCTTCCAGTCCAATCTGAAGGAGGCAGGTACCCGCGATAACGAACAACAAGGAACTGACTACGACATTGAGACTATGTCCAAGATTGTAGGCCGCGAGATCAAGGAACCCTTTGAGCTCTACCGTGCACAGGAAGAAGCTTCACTCGAAGAACTCGCTACCAACCTAAAGATCACCGTCCAGCCAACCGCGGCTGTTGCACAAGCCTAAAAGCAATACGTCCCTAGGAAAGGAAAAATAATGACCGTTCAGACCCACGACCAGTTGCTCGAAACCGTAAAATCCGCGCTAAATGCCTGCGGCTCTACTATCACGGTTGGAGAAGGCGACCTCATGTCGCGCACTCCGCTGACTGGCGCTGAGCTTTTGGCCGTAGAGTCCACTTCGAAGGAAGGCGTCGATAAGGCAATTGCGGCCGCCGATGAGGCTTTCAAGTCCTGGCGCAACGTGCCGGCACCGCAGCGCGGCAATGTGGTTAAGCGCTGGGGTGAGCTGCTTGCAGAGCACAAGCGTGACCTTGCGACTCTCGTACAGATTGAAGCGGGCAAGTCCATGTCTGAAGCGGAGGGTGAGGTGCAGGAGATGATTGACATCTGCGACTACGCTCTCGGTCAGTCCCGAATGCTCTTCGGCAAGACCATGCCTTCTGAGCGTCCAGGCCACCGCTTGATGGAGACCTGGCATCCAATCGGCGTCGTCGGTGTTATCTCTGCGTTCAACTTCCCGGTAGCGGTCTATTCCTGGAACACCGCCATCGCGTTGGTCTGCGGCGACACCGTCGTCTGGAAGCCTTCCGAAATCTGTGTTCTCTCCGCCATCGGCGCGCACTCGCTGCTGCGCAAGGCAGTAGAGGAGTGCGGCGAGGATCCAAACATCCACCAGCTGGTTCTGGGTGACCGCGAAATCGGTGAGGTGCTGGTTGATGACAAGCGTGTCGCTTTGGTTTCCGCCACCGGTTCTACCCGCATGGGTCACGAAATTGCGCCTCGTGTTGCCTCTCGCTTTGGCCGCTACCTCCTTGAGCTCGGCGGCAACAACGCCGGTATCGCAACTCCTTCTGCAGACATCGATCTCGCACTGCGCGGTATCGTCTTCGCAGCCGCTGGTACCGCAGGACAGCGTTGCACCACTATGCGCCGCCTCATCGTGCACGAGTCCATTGCTGATGAACTCACTAGCAAAGTGGTCGCAGCGTACAAGACTCTGACCATTGGTGACCCGCGCGATGAGTCCGTCCTGGTTGGCCCGCTGGTTCATCAGAAGGCTTACGAGGATATGCAGGATGCGCTGCAGCGCGCGCAGGAGCAGGGCGGCGAGCTTTTGGTCGGCGGCGAGCGAGTCATTGTCGATGACAACGAAGACTCCTTCTACGTTCAGCCTGCCGTAGTGAAGATGCCTTCCCAGACCGAAGTCGTTCACAACGAGACCTTTGCCCCGATTCTCTATGTGATTACCTACAAGGACCTGGAAGAAGCAATCGAGCTGCACAATGCTGTGCCGCAGGGTCTGTCTTCTGCAATCTTCACCCAGGACCAGTCTGAGGCAGAGCTCTTCCTTTCCGCTTCCGGTTCGGATTGCGGTATCGCCAACGTCAACATCGGTACCTCCGGAGCCGAAATCGGCGGTGCCTTCGGAGGTGAGAAGGAGACCGGCGGTGGCCGTGAGTCCGGTTCCGACGCATGGAAGGCCTACATGCGCCGTGCAACCAATACCGTTAACTACTCCGGTGAGCTTCCACTCGCACAGGGCGTTAAGTTCCTGTAAAGCGATATAAAAATATCCCGCCTCGTAAGTTATCTACGAGGCGGGATATTTTTGTCTTTATTTACTGGGAAGCGAAGTAATCGCGGATGATGCTAAAGCCACGGCGGATTTCTTCCTGCGAGGCCGCGAAAGAAATACGGATGTGGTGCTCGGCGCTCGGGCCATACTCGGCGCCGGCGCGGACGATGACCCCGGCGTCGCCAAGCTCACGCGCCACCTGCACAGAGGGCTTGTCTACCTCGTAGTGGATGAAGGAATAGAAAGCGCCCTCCGGCTCGACTGTCTCAATGCCAGGGACCTCGTTGAGCAACTCAACCATCAACTCGCGCCGGGCGGCGTATTCATCGAGCATCGGCTGCAGCGCTGAATCCGGCAGATCGAGCGCAGCCTCTGCAGCAATCTGTGCCGCATTGTTCAGCGAGCCGTTGAAGGTGCGGTGGAATTGTGCGATAGCGGCGATGAGCTCCTTATCGCCAGCGACATAACCGACGCGCCAGCCGGTCATGGCGTATTTCTTGGAGAAGGTCTGTACATAAAGCGTGCGCGGCGCTAGGGATTCGACTTCCAAAGCCGAGGTGAAGTCATGGCCTGAGTACGTCAGAGAGGAGTATGCTTCGTCAGAAATAACTAGGGTAGAGCGTCCTTCGAGTAGCTTGCCCAGTTCCTCCAACTCGTGCTTGGTGTGCACAATGCCATTCGGGTTTGAGGGGTTAGAAAAGACGATAGCCTTGGCGCCCGGAAGCTTTTCCTTTAATTCTTCGATGTCGAAGTGTAGGTCTTTGCCCAGTTTTGCATAGACGACTTCTCCGCCAGCGAGGGTGACAAGGTCCGCGTAGAGGGAATAGGCCGGTTCAGGGATGACCACCTTGTCCCCGGGGCTTAAGAGGGCGAAGAAGATCGCTCCCAGTGCGGCCGTGGCGCCATGCGTGACCACGACGTTATCAGCATCCCAGTCCTTATTCGCGGGGCCCGAAGGCAGTGCAGACACCAGCTTTTCGCGCAAAGAACGCAGGCCGTGCTGATCGGTATAACGGGTATTTCCTTCGCTTACTGCCTTGTTGCCGGCGTTCGCGATGGGTTCTGGGGTGGGAAAGTCTGGTTCTCCTAGCGCAAGGGAAATTGCGCCCGCCGGAACAACTCCGAGTGGCGGACGCAAAGAGCTCGCGCGCTGGTCGAGAATGCGCTGAGCAATGTGGCTCACAGAAACTCCTTAATTAAACGGGAAAATTATGCGGGGAGGCAGGGGAGAGAGGTTTACGAGTCTGCAACAGTCTTTTCGAGCTTTGGAAACATCTTGACTTGTTCGTGTTCTGGGACAACATCGATAGTTCCGTTGTCCACCGACGCGCGATACTCTGTGATTTCTTTCCGCAGTGGCTTAGCCAGCAAATAGATGCCTAGAAGATTAGGGATAGATACCAAGAAGAAGGTGGCATCAGAGAAACGCACCACAGTATCCAGCGATACTGCTGCGCCAACGATGATCATCAACAAGTAGACGACCTTGTATCCCAATTCGGCGATCTTGTTTTCCTTGAAGACATAACCGGCTGCCTTTTCTCCATAGAAGCAATAAGACAAGACTGTGGAGAAGGCAAAGAGGATGATGCACAAGGAAAGTAGCCAAGGGAACACACCATTAACCGTGGCAAAAGCGTTGGAGGCGAGGGTTACGCCTTCTTCGCCCTGGTTTAGATACTGACCGGTAACGATGATTGAAAGGGCTGTAAGCGTACATACGACAACGGAATCGAAGAAAGGCTCCCAAGCTGCGGTAAAGCCTTCCTCAGCCGGGCGGCGGTTCTTCGTTACCGAGTGCGCAAGACCGGCCGTACCGACACCGGCGACGTTGGAGAACAGGGCGCGTTGGATACCGATGATCATGACACCGATGACACCGCCACTGATGCTGTCGGGATTAAAAGCACCGCTAACAATGAGCGAAGCCGCGTGCGGAATATCGGTGAAGTTGGCACCGAGTACGGCGAGGACGCCCACAGCATAAATAACGGACATCAGCGGCACCATGCGAGAAGTCCATTGTGCGATGGCACTGATTCCGCCGAGAATGACGAGGGCTGCTGGGATGGCGAGGAAAACGCCGATGAGCCATGCCTTATTGGCGAAGAAGCTGTCTGTTCCTCCGGTGATATCGATGACGTGTAACGCCACCTGGTTGGCTTGGAAGATGTTGCCTGCGCCGAAAGCGGAAAGAGCAAAGCCAATTGCATAGAACCTTCCGAGGAAGGACCCGAGCTTTGGCTTGCCTACTGAGGTGAGCCCGTCTTTCAAGTAATACATCGGACCGCCCGAAATGCTGCCGTCTGAATTAACACGGCGGAACATCTGGGAGAGGGTTGCCTCTGCCAGCTTCAAGGCCATTCCTAACAGGCCGGCGATGATGATCCATAGCGAAGCGCCTGGTCCACCGAGGGAAATCGCGACAGCAACGCCGGCAATGTTGCCGAGGCCGATGGTGCCGGCCAGCTCGGTGGCGAAGGCTTGGAAGCTTGTTACTTCGCCGGGATCTGACTTTCGAGCAAGCATGCCGCGTACTACGCGGAAGGTTTGCTTGGCATCTTTGAATGGGCGAACACGAAGATAAAACGTGCAAAATAGTCCGCCCATGAGTAGCCAAATCACCACGAGGGGGAGCTCGGCTTCACCGATTGGTATTGCGAAGAACACGACTTTTTCTAAAACGTCAACGAAGGGGCCAAAGACGTTTTGAATTGTTTGATCGACTGCACCTTGTGCAAGCACTGTCTTAGTTTCCATGACAGGAGCCTTTCTTGTTCTCAACGTCGTTAATTTCAGCGCGAAGCGTATAAAGTGACGTAAGTCGCATTGTATGTTATATATAACCGTTAATAAAGAGGTTTGGGAAAGTAATTGTGCTCTCGGGCACTTAAATGGGAAGTTGCTTCTGCTTGAGACGGCTGGCTTCTCTAGGGCTTGCGGGCGAGGGATAAACCTCGCTTCAAAAGGAAGAAGGTGGGCGATGGCTACCGACGGCTTGGCTGCGGCAATCCAGATCGCTGGTATGGGGCGGACTAGTAAGGTTAATTACGTGATTGACTTGGAGATGTATGGAATGGAGTCCTCTTTGAATCGGAGGACTTTAAAGGATTCCACAGAATATCTCATTCGCAGCATGCTCTTGCGCGGTGAGATGAAGGTCGGTGAAATCTACTCTGCAAACGCGTTGGCTAAAGAATTAAACATTTCAAATAGCCCAGTGCGTGAGGCCATGATGTCTTTGGTTGATCGCGGGCTTTTGGAAAACGTTCGAAATCGCGGTTTTCGAGTGGTTGAGCTTTCCGATGCAGATAACCAGGAAATTTATGACCTGCGCCTTCTGATTGAGGTCGAAGCTGTTCGGAGGGTCGCGGCGATGGAGCTGGATGAGGCTCAAAGTGAGCGACTCCGTAGCTTGGCTAAAAAGACTGATGAATTGCACGGCGCTGTGACTGGCGAAGATATGTTCCGCTACCTAGAGGCGGATCAGCAATTCCATCTTTATTTGGTCTCTCTTACAGGGAATGGTCGCTGGGTTCAGATCGTGGAAAGACTGCGCGATCAGTCCCGCGCAAATGGTTACTATCTCGACCTCATGACGAGTGGAAAGGTGCGCCAGACTGCAACGGAGCATCTAGAAATTGTGGAAGCAGTCCTGGCGCAGGATGACGATGCTGCAGAGGGGCTGATGGTGCGTCATCTTGACTATGCATGCCCGAAGGGCAAGAAATAGTCGTGATAAGGATGGGGGAATAAAGGTTAAAAGCCCCTGGTGGTGGGGGCTTGATTTAGATCGAGCTTTAGACACCTGGGGCTTTTTGTTTTGCCTTAGAAGAGGTCCAAAATGGTAGTGATGATAACGATGATTGCTGCGGTGAATACGAAGTAGTTGGACCAGATGCCGCGGAACTTGGCGTAATTCTCGTGGGTTCGGAATAGGAACAGCGGCATTACATAGACCGTGAGGGCGACGAATACGCCACCTACCAGCGAAATAAGGTCAAGGACCGACGGGTTGAAGATGGAGACGAGCGTTGCGGTGATGAAGACGAAGATGTAGGTGGCTATATCGAGCTGCTTATCAGTGAAACGGTTCGCGGTCTTCGGAGCAATGCGTCGTGCTAGGAATTTGGTGCCTTCTTCGGTACCAAGCATGTGGCCGAAGTATGAGGTGATGATGGCGCAAAGGACGATGATTGGGGAAATCCAGACCATGAACGGGGCGTTCGCGGTGTTTGCAAAGTAGGACAGAACTGGGATGTTCTGCTCGGTTGCGGTCTTAATTCCGTCGGCGCCCATCGAAAGCACGCAAGACCAGACGAAGAACATCGTGAAAAAGACGAGCAGGAATACTGTGATTCGGCCGACTCGGCTTACCTGCTTCTCGGCATTGGCTCCGTAGGATTTTTTCATGTCCAAGGAGAATTGGGACATTGCTGCCTCATGGCTAAAGGAGAAGATAAGCACTGGCATGATCAGGAACAGCGACTTTAAGAAGTCCCAAGGGTGGAAGGTTGAAGTCTCATAGAATCCGGAAAAATCCCAATGCGGAATCAGGTAGATGGATACCGTCGCTAGCGAGATGATGAGTGGATAGACCAGTGCGTTGGACAGCCACAACATTGGCTTGCGGCCTAGGGCGAAAGCACCGGTAAGGATTCCGACGCACACGATAGAAAGAATCGTGCGGTTGATTTCCGGTCCATTTAGCTGGTTGACGATAAAGCTATCTACCGTGTTGGTAATCGAAATGGCGTAGATGAGCACGACCGGATAGATGCCCATCCAGTAGGAAATGGCCAATAATGTGCCGGGCGTTTTTCCTAGGAGCTGGCTTACAACTTGGAGAACGTCTTTGTCCTTGAATGGGGAGGCACTGGTGACGCGGGAAAACATTCGGTGCGAATAAAAGACCAGTGGACCAATGATGATGGTGCCAGCAAGCAGTGGCCAGAAACCGAAACTGCCGGCGTCCATGGGTAGGAATAGGATTCCCGCGCCGACTGCGGTGCCGAAGAGCGTGATTACCCAGGTCCATGTTGAGCCGTCAGATTTTTTGGTTTTGCCTTTGACTGGCTTGGCTGTAGTGGGCGGCTGTGCTGCATGGGCAGATTCTGTCTTCAGGGTAGTCATTGAGCCTCCAAGGATGATGTCAATTTTCGGTTGTGCGCTTTCCGGGGAAAGCTGTGGCAAAACGTCTAGGGGTGTTGCCCGCTGCTGGCCTAAAAGTGAGTTGGGATACTATGTATTTATTAATGTATCCTGAATCACAATTTAGTGACGTGGGGTCAAAGTGAGAAGAGACAGTCCCGATATTTGTGGAACGACACCATGATTAGCGCCTGGGTTTGTGCACCTGCATAACTTTGTGCTCGGTCTTGGGTAAAAGTCACAGATATATTGACACTGCTCATTGGGTTAAAACCGATGAAGATGAGGATGGCAATGGAAGAAGCGCTGTTATGGAAAGAGATGCTCTTAGCTTTGGAAAAGGAGCTCGAAGCACTTTCACAAGCACATCTCGAAGAGGTTCGACGGCGCAAGTTATACATCGGAACTCGGGTAAGCGAGCGGGAGCTACATCAAGCCTCTGCCGTCCTTTTTCGGACGATCCTTCATCGGCTTTTAAACGGAAGGGATTCGCAAGCTTCCTATGCGCAGAAGCTCAATGCGGCGCTTTGTAAGATAGCGCGAACACGTGCGCGCCAGGGGGTAAATCTCGAAGAGCTTTCGGTAGTAGTCCGTGCAAATTTCATTGTCTTGTGGCGAGCTCTTAATGAGAGGGCGGAGGATGGCCAAATTTTGGTGCAGTTCCTGGAAGAGCTCTACGAGGAGGTCGAGGTTGCGGCTCTCGAAATTCGCACAGAGTATATGGCTGAACGAGCGCTGATTGAAGGGGACAATAACCTCATCGTGCGGCGTATTCTCGATGAGCTCTTCGCATCCGAGGATCTTGATGAATCGCAGATTGGGCGGCTGGCTGAAGCGATAGGTACGGAAATTCAGCGCGAGTATTGCGTGCTCATTGCGCCGATGTCGGCAGCCACTAAGGCTGAAGACATTGCAGAAGAACTAATGACGGAAGGGCGTGCTTTCTGGCTTTATTTCAATAATTCTTTCTGTATTTTTTGGGCAAAGGCTTTTGGGGCTACTCCGGAAGCTATGGTTTCCATGCTACATCTTGAGAATGAGTGGTGTTTGGTTAATGCCCACGTCTATGGCTTGCAGAACCTGCGTAAGCAGGCGATTGGGCTTACTCGTATTGCCGCAGCGACGAAGTTTGGACAAGGAGCTCATGCTGCTGGTGCGAAACGATTGTCATTCGTAGAAGATCTTCTCCCAGTTGTTTTGGCGCGCTACGCCGAAGAAGTATTACCTGGATATCTTTCCGTACCTTTGGAAGAGCTTTTAGGGGTGGGCGAGAAGGAACGTGATCAACTGGTCGAAACCGTTGATGCTTATTTGCGAACTGGCTCAGTGAAGGCAACTTCTGAGCAAACCTATTGCCACCGCAACACCGTAATTAATCGTTTAAAGTCTTTCGAAAGTTGCACTGGACTTTCGCCGCTGACTATTGAGGATGCAGGCAGGATCAGGATGTTGCTTGCCATTCTTCCGCTGCATTTGGAGGCTTAAGGCCTTGGTGTTGGAGGGGTAGCAGAGAGCTTAACTTTCAAGCTGAGCTCATTCTTCCTCCCAAAACAGCGACTCCCTTCCTGCCTTTGGGCGAGCAGGAAGGGAATCTAAGGAGCTTAACGAGAACGGCTGGATTAGAAGACGGCCGGAACGTTGGCGACCATCGAGAAAAGGTCCTTTGGGTCATCTGGTTCTGCAAAGAGCTCGATGTCGACCTCAAGATCGGTGCCGGCGACACTGTCACGGAGATAGCGCAGCGCGGAGTAATCGTTGATGGCAAATCCGACGTCGTCGAAAAGCGTGATCTGCTCTACGGAATCGCGACCAGTTTCCTTGCCTGCGAGAACCTTCCAGAATTCAACAACTGGGAAGTCTTCAGGCTTCTGCTGGATTTCGCCCTCGATGCGGGTTTGCTCAGGATATTCAACGAAGACTTTTGCCTTGTCGAGGATGCGCTCATCAAGCTCAGTCTTGCCCTCGCAGTCGCCACCAACGGCATTGAGGTGAACGCCAGGCTTGACGTGCTCGAGCTGCAGGACATGGTTCTGCGCTTGGTCCGCTGTACAGGTCGTAATGATGTCGGCGCCTTCGACTGCTTCCTCGGTGGTTTGTGCGATAGTGATGTGGAAACCCAATGGCTCGAGGTTGCGCTTAAACTTTTCGAGCGATTTTGGATCTACGTCGTAGATGCTGATGTCTTCGATGCCGAGCATGCCGCGGAAAGCAAGAGCCTGGAATTCGGACTGAGAACCGGCGCCGATCATGGCCATCTTCTTCGAATCCGGGCGTGCAAGGTGCTTTGCCACCATTGCGGAAACGGCTGCAGTGCGCAAAGCGGTAAGCAGTGTCATCTCAGACTGGAAAGTCGGGTAGCCAGTGTCGACGTCGGCTAGCATGCCAAAAGCCGTAACGGTTTGGTAGCCGCGCAGTGGGTTCGCGGGATAGCCGCTGACGTATTTGAACGCGAACTCTTCGGTGTTTGCAGTCGGCATAAGCTCCATGACTCCGAATGGGGAGTGGAAACCGAAACGAGGTGCCTTCTGGAAGCGCTCCCAACGCTTGTAGTCTTCTTCGAGATATCCGGCCATGCCGGTGACGATGTTCTCTACGCCTTCGCGTTGGACCCAGCGAGCGATGTTCGTAACGTCGACAAACTTAACCATGTCAGGACCTTTCTAAATGAGTCTAGGATCTCCTTTGACCAGTAGATATGCGCCTTTATGCGGACGGGACATATTTGGTTCTGGTCTGTAGTGGCGGTAGCTATTCCGCTAGAAATGACGATAAGGCGTTGGGTGCAATATGTGAGCCGGGATACAAAAATTGGTGCTTTAAGGCACTGATTCCTGTTCAGATGCACAATCCTTTAGGCATGGTTTTCGACATCGTTGCCGAGTTATTTCAAGAGCTATGCAAGACAGCGATAGCGCCCGGGCTCTCACGTGGGGCCCTAGGCGCTGACGCTGTCTCTCTCTAAACACTCCCGATTATCAGCCAAGGCTGCCCTCCGGAAGCTGAGGGGTTCTCTCTATCTCTCTCATGCGCTCTCTCAAACGCACAACAAAAGTATGGGGCACGCAGCTGGCACAGCCATGATTCGCGGCTGATAGTCCACTGGAACTTCCTGTCATTTCACTGGCTATTTGGCCCGGATGTTCGAATCTTGCGGCTTTGCGGGGGCGGACGTGTCCGGTGCGGTTTCTAGGGTGTGTGGTGTGTTGAAAACAGTTCCCTAAACATCCAGCTAACTAGCTGGCTTTCTCGTCCGTGAAGGAGCCATTATGTGCAACAGTTGCGAGAACAAGTCCCTTTCCCGCTTTGGCGATGACGCCCGCCCCGTCACTTTGACCCGCATCATGGGTGCACTTCGCGAGGTCGGCATTGACTTCCATGTCGAAGGAAGCGAATCAGACATCCTCGTTGTGGAATTTTCCCGGTTTACCGTCTTGATTGCCCTAGACGGCGCCTACGGCCAGCTTTTCTCTCTCAAGGCTGTACCCAAGGTGAATGTGCATTCGAGTCGCGCAGCGGATCTTGCATTCGCCGTGTCCGAGTCCAACAACCGGTTGCTTTGGCCGGCCTCCTCTTTCACTGAGAAGGAAGACGGGTACCTCGAAGTAGCCATCACTATCCGTTATGAACTGCGTGCAGGCTTAAGCGACACGCAATTGGAGGACATGATCGATATCAGCATGTGTAGCGTCCAAACGGCGCTGGAGATTCTCAGCGAGCATGTTCCTGAGCTCGCGGGAGTACCCGATGGGTTCACGGAGCGTTTCGGGGAATCCAACACGGGAACACTGGTACCTGTGACCTTGGAACGTGTGCAGTGCGTTCTCGCTGCGGAAGGTATCGAGAATGTGGAGATGGAGCCGGAAGAGCAAGCCATTTACGCGTTTATCAACGGCTATTATTTCGTATTCCGCATGGATGGGCGGCGCTGGATGTCCGTCCGCGCCTACTTCGACTCTGATACCGCGAAGTTCAATTATGGTGAACTCCTCCAGGTGCTCAACGACTTTAACGCGGGTGAGCATGAGTCTATGGCTCACGCGGCGAGCTCAGATGATCATATAGGAATCGCGCTTGAGCAGCACTTCCTTGTCGATAGGGGGATGTCCGCGGGGCAGATTGGCTGTGCTATTCATGGGGCCATCTTTGGGCACCTCGACGCAATCAGTGAGCTAGAGCCGGTGGTCAAGCACCTTGCGCGGGAGGACACGGAAATCGAGCGGCCTTACCTCGACTTCGATTGGGAAGACGAAGCAGACCCCGAGCAACTAGAAACTCCGGACAACTAGAACTGAGCGGGGCGCTTTGCGATGAAGGCTGCTACGCCTTTCTTGTGCTCGTCGGAGGCGAGTAGGCGGTATTGGGATCTTCTTCCCACACCAAGCGGTCGGGAAGGGCGCCGAGGGCCTCTCCGCGGGCCCCCTGCTTGGCGACGACCCCCGCACCCACCGCTTCTTCTACGCTCATGCGGTCCTGGAGCAGCGCGAGCTGAAGCGCGCGGTGACGCCCCAACGACATCGCAAGCAAATGCAATTGAAGCGTCTGCGCAGGCAGTTGCACCTTCGCATGTGGCAAACACGGGAACAGGAGAGGCCTGAATACCTGAAACCAGTGCATTGAGCTGCGGGAGCATGGTGGTTTCAGTCACGATTAAGTTCCTCGCATGCACGATAAAAGCCGCCTTCCCAGTACTTGCTGGGGAGGCGGCTTGTGGTTGTGGTTAGACGGTTCTACTTTCGGCCATTCCTAACGCGCGACCAGGCTGCTGCGATAACCAGGCCAACGCACGCGATGGCGAGGTAGCTCCACATGTGATCGGCGCTGGTCTGAATGGTCTTTGGTGGAGCAGGAGTGTTTGCTGCGGTTAGGACGCTTTTGGTGTCGCGACCAGAGGTGACACCGTCAATCCAGTCGGCGGTTCCTGCGAGGGTAGTGATTGCCGCGCTGGGAGAGGGCAGGTCAGGATCGCCATTCGCAGTTTGGGCGGTAGCGAGACCAGCGAGCTCTCCGTCAACGAAGAATGGTCCGCCGGAGTCGCCGCCCTGCATACCTGCGCCAGATACGGAATGTGCGTCCAGGATGGCGCTTTGGATCAGCGGCATCATGGAACCGTCGGCTGGGATGCTTTCGGTTCCAGCAGGGATGGACTCGGTTTTGGAATCATCTGGCTTGACCGCATCTGGCTTAGCTGCATCTGGCTTAGCTGCATTTGGCATTGCTGTACCTGGCATGACGGCGTCTGGCTGCATTTCCATTGATGTCATGGCACCGCCTGGAATAGCCTCACCTGGAGTAGCTTCACCAGGCGCAGCCTCGTCTGGAGTACCTCCAGAGGGGCCTCCGCCCAGCAGCTCATTGACCACCATCTTGGTCATCGGAAGCTGCCCGGAGCGTGCCATAGACGAGCTGCTGCTCCAGCCGTAGAGAGTACCCGTCTGCCCAGGTGCCGGAATATTGCGGGAAACCTTCGCCGGGGTTGCGTCAGTGACTTTCTCGGTCAAGTGAAGCAATCCTGCATCAGACACTGGAGACAGTGCCCAAGAATCGGCATCGTAGACTTTCCCGCCGATGCGGGCCTGGGTTCCTTCGTTGTTTACAGACTCCAGGCAGTGGCGTGCTGTGAGCACCCACTGATCTGCAACCAGCGTTCCGGTGCAGTCACCAAAATTGCCGATTTTACCCATCTTTAGCGCGGCCACAGAACCGCTTTCAGCATTTGCAGGTGCGGGTTCGCCGTTTTCCAATGCAAGAGCCGGGCCGGCAGATAGAAGCAGAGTGCTGCTAACAAGTGCTGCGATGGAAAAAGATGTTTTCTTCACGGTTATTTCCCTTTCCCAGAAGGAACAATGGCCTTGATCACGGTGGCAACAAGCTTTTCAGCAGGGCCCTGTCCCACAAACTTCTTCCAGAGGCTTGCGATGACAAGGAAGAATACGATGAATCCTGCTGCGGACAACGTGGAATGCAAAGACACATTCTGCTGCCAATAAAACGCGGTGAGAACGTGCAGGATGTAAATGGTCAGCGACATTGTTCCCATGGCCGCGAATGGGTAAAGCGCGGTCGCGAAGCGGTCGCCGACGAACAGGCACAAATGCAGCACAATAGCGGCAACGGCGACGGAGAGAATGATTTCGCCGAAGACACCGGTATGTCCGGTAAATCGGAGCCAGCCAGCAATCTCCGGATCAAATCGGAAGTACATGCCGACGGCTGCGATGACAACGCTGACAGCGGTAACAATCCAGCTCAACCGAGTATTAGCGCTGGTCTCGGAGGTGGAGGCGCCTTGCAGACGACCGCGTAGGTAGACGTCGTAAAGCAGCATGCCGCCGATGAAATATGCGATCCACGCCAGAAGCGGATAAATCTGTGGCAGCGTCATGGGCGCGTACTTAATTGTTGCGGCGATAGTTGCGGCGATGAAGAAGCCGACTCGCCACCAGGTTCCGAGTGCTGGCATCCAGGAAACCAACATCATTACCAGGCCCATGACAATGAGGACTACTTGAATTTGCCCACCGACCGGCAACAAGGCCATGCCGATGAGGATAATCAGAGCGCCGCGAGTGATGAGGCGCAAGAAAGTGGTGCTGCTGTAGTTTCGGCCGATAATCATCATGGTGGCGCCGGCAATAATGGCGAACAATGATGAAGGCAGGCCGGAGAGCACAACCTTTGTGCTCCAAAGCAGTGAGGCCATATGGATAATGATCATGCCGATGATGGCGAGGGAGCGCGCTATATCAAGCCCCACAATTCGTGAAGGTTTATTCACCCCAGTATTCTCCTTATATTACAACTTATCGGGAGGTGCTCTTTAGTAAGAGCATCCCTACAAACGTCGTACGACCTGTAAACGTCTTAATTGAAACGACTTCCTATTTGTAGCAACCGAATCTGGCAATACACAAAGTGATTATGTGTAAAACACAGTGTTTCATCTGTGTATTCTCTGGGAAGCTAGCATGCTCAAAGAGCCCAGGGGCACGCGTAACCTTGTGGCATGAGACCAATGCTGACGAGTTTCATCTGGTCCGAGGTGCCAGGACTTGACCATGTCTACAGTTAGCACCGGACTTGAGAGCCTCAGGAGTCAAGCCCACGGTGGAGACTTTTGTTGCCTACCAAGGCGATATTGATGGCGGTGGCACTGGCTTTACAGGCCAGACCGTGGTCTACGACCAAGACAGCACGCCGCAGGAGGTGCTGCCCATCGCTGAAGGGCTCCGGTGACTATACGTGAGACGGCTCCACCCTCACCGCTGTGGACGGGCCGTACATTTCCTAGTAGCGGCGTCGCCCAACGCAGGCCCGTTAAAGAAAGAAACCCGCACCTGGCACAAGGCCAAGATACGGGTGGGAGAGCGCGGAGCTTAGTCGAGACGCTCGCCGGAGTCCCTGTCGAACAAGTGAATCCGTTCTGCATCTGGCTTTATCCACATCGTGGATCCAACGGTTTGCCGGTTTCGCGGCTCGACGCGAACGCCGGTATTGCCGCCGAGGCGTGTGGTCGAGGCAATCACGCTGTCATCAGCATCGAGTAGGTCGCCATAGATATAGGATTCGTGGCCGAGCTCTTCGATGTGGTGCACCACGAACTTGACGCCGCCTTCGCCTTCGGAGCTCAGCTTCCAGTCTTCAGGCCTGATGCCCACGCAAACTGGGCCGTTGGGTGAGTTCGGGATGCTCAGACCTGCGAGCGAATTATTTTCTAGGTCGTAGAGGTTCATCGCTGGCGAGCCGATGAACCCAGCCACGAAGGTGTTTGCTGGTTTGTCGTATACCTCGCGGGTAAGGGCTACCTGCTGGAGAACGCCCTCCTTCAGCACGGCGACTCGATCGCCCATGGTCATGGCTTCAGTCTGGTCATGCGTGACATAAACGGTGGTGGTGCCCAGCCTGCGCTGCAGCTCGGAAATCTGTGCGCGGGTGGAAACACGCAGCTTAGCGTCGAGGTTAGACAGTGGCTCATCCATGCAGAACACGGCGGGCTCACGCACTATGGCACGCCCCATTGCGACGCGCTGACGCTGGCCACCAGATAGGTTTGCCGGCTTGCGGTTAAGCAGATCCTCCATCTGCAGGATCTTGGCTGCTTCCGCGACGCGCTTGCGAATGGTTTCCTTATCCACCTTCCGGTTTTCCAGAGCGAAGCTCATGTTCTGAGCAACAGTCATGTTTGGATAGAGAGCGTAGTTTTGGAAGACCATCGCAACGTCACGGTCTGATGGGCTGACCCCAGTGACGTCCTTGCCATCGATGAGAATCGAGCCGATGTCGGTGGGTTCCAAGCCCGCCAGCATGCGCAGGCTTGTGGACTTGCCACAGCCAGACGGGCCGACGAGTACAAGGAACTCTCCGTCGGCGATTTCCAGGTTCAAGTTGTCTACTGCTGGGCGCTGCGCGTCCTTGGAATAGATGCGAGAGACTCCATCAAAAGTGACGGTTGCCATGGTTTCCTTTCTCGAGAGCTAGGGGAGTGCGAACTAGCTCTTTGCTACGGGCTTGACCTGGTTGTCGTAAATCGACTGCAAGGTCTTTTGCAGGTCGGTGAGTGTCTTCGTGACGTCGTCACGGTTGGTGACGATCTTCTCGAACGCGCCACCGATTTCTTGGTCGGCACCTGGCAGGAATACGCGTGCGTAGTCCTGCGGGCGGGTGTCTGGAAGCTGTTCGATAGCGGTCTTGAAGTTCGGGTTCTCCTCCATGAACTTCTTCTGCTCGTCGAGTTCGACAGCGGTGGAGCGAACCGGCATGTAGCCCACGTTCTGGGACCAGTACGAGGTGTTCTGGTCGTTGGTGATGAAGTCGATGAGCTTGATGGCTGCAAGCTGGCGGTTCTTATCGATGCCAGCGGGGATTGCAAGGCCAGCGCCACCGGTAGGGCAAGCGCCGTCGCCGTTTGGATTCGGAAGGAATGCAGTGCCCAGCTCGAACTTTGCGTTCTCGTTGATGCCCGAGAGATCGCCGGTGGAAAGAACCGTTGCGGCAGCGCGGCCGGTGGAGAACTCCATGGCCATGTCGTTGCCCACGTAGGAGTAACCTTCCTTTTCATCGGTGACCTTCTTGAGCCACTCGACAGCATCGATCGTCTTTTTGTCGGTGAACTTCAGCTCCCACTCATCGGAGTAAGCGCCGCCCTTGGACCACAGTGGACCCTGGAAGATCCAGCCCAAGTAGTCCACGGCGTCGCCCCAACCGAAGGCCTTCATGCCTGGGTTGGCTTCCGCGAGTTTCGGCGCCCACTCGTCCATCTCGTCCCAGGACTTAGGTCCGCGATCTGGCAGCCCAGCCTTCTTCCAGGCTTCCTTGTTGTAGTAGAACAGCGGGGTAGAGCGCGCGAAAGGCAAAGCGAAGTGACCGCCGTCGTAAGCGTAATCCTCGTACAGCGGTTGCACGTAGGAGGAAAGGTCGACGCCTGCTTCCTTAGCCAGGTCATCGACGTTAGCGATCTGACCGTTAATAGCGAAGTTGTACCACCAGACGTCGGAAAGCACCACGATGTCCGGAAGGTCGCTGCCGGTCAGCGCCGCGTTGAACTTCTGCGCAGCTTCCTCGTAGTTCTTGCCAGCATCAATGAGTTTGACCTTGATGTCTGGGTTTTCCTTCTCGAAGCGGGAGATGATTTCGGTTTCTACGTCCTTGGAGGAACCAGGGTGGTTGGACCACCAGGTCAGCTCCGTGACTTTGCCATCACCGGAAGAATCCTTAGCTGCCTGTGGGTCTGTGCTGGAAGTACCAGCGCAAGCCGCGAGGGTGACGGACGCGGAAGCAAGAGTCAACGTAGAGAGGAATGAACGACGGTCCATGAGGAACTCCTTAGAGATTTGTTTGCGATAACGGCGAGCGTGAATCGGGAAAGCCAGCTCGGCTAGCCCTTGACGGCGCCAGTGGTCAGGCCTTTGATCATGTATTTCTGAAGAGCCAGGAAGATGATGAGGATCGGGATGATGGTGAGGATGGTGGCGGCCATAACGGGGCCCCAGTTGGTGACGCCGTCATTGTTCTGCAGCATTGTCAGGCCCACCTGGAGTGGCGCCACGTCTGCGGTGTCCGACATCAGGAATGGCCACAGGTACTGATTCCACTCGTTGACGATGGTGATAACCGCGAAGGCAGTAAGCGTTGGCCATGAGATAGGCAGAAGGACTTTGGTGAGCAAACGGATTGGGCCGGCGCCATCCATGCGGGCTGCTTCCACGAGCTCAAAGGGCAAAGACAGGAAGTGGTTGCGCATCAGGAAGGTTCCAAAAGCCACGCCCGCTAGCGGCACGATGATGCCGGCGAAGGTGTTACGCCATCCCCACGCATTGATGAGGGCGTAGTTGGAGATGACGGTAATTTCGGAGGGCACCATCAGCGCCGAAATGACGACGAGGAAGACCAGATTGCGGCCAGGGAAGCGCAGGATTGCCAGCGCATAGGCGGAAACCACGCCCAAGGTGATCTTCACTATGGCCAGGGCAGCAGTGATGAGAACCGAGTTGCGTAGGTATAGCCAGAACGGCACACGTGTGGTGGCGTCCGCGTAGTTGGCGGTTTCCCACGTGGGTGGCAGCCACGTGACCGGATCCGTGTAGATGTCGCCCTTCGCTTTGAAGGAGGTCATCAAAATCCAAAACAACGGCAGGCCGACGAGAACGAGGACGGCGACGATGCCGACGTACCCGAAGAATTTCTTCGCTGAGTGCATTAGTGATCTCGCTTGTCCATAATTCGTACCTGGATGAGAGTGATAATCAGCAGGATGAGGAACATGATCGTCGCTGCTGTGGCACCGTAACCCGCGCGGAAATTCACGAAGGTCTCCTGGTAAATCTGGAAAACCAGGGTCGTGGTGCCGTTGCCCTGGGGGCCGCCACGCGTCATCACGTTGATGATGTCGAAGACCTGCACAGAGTTCAGCGTCACCGTGATGGACAGGAAGAAAGTGGTGGGGCGTAGCTGCGGCAGGGTGACACGGCGGAAACGCGTCCATGTTGAGGCGCCGTCGATGGCTGCAGCTTCCTCCAAGTCCTTCGACAAACCTTGGAGCGCAGCTAGATAGATAACGAAGGTATAGCCCAGGTTCTTCCAGACAAACGTAAAAGTCACCATGAACAGCGCCCAGCCCGGAACGGCGTAGAAGTTGGGACTATCGACGCCGAACCAGCCCAGCATTTCTTGGATCAGACCGAAGTTCGGATCGAAGATGAACTGGAAGGCGATGCCGATGGCAGCACCGGAGATGGCATAGGGAGCGAACACCACGGAACGGGTGAAGTTGCGTCCCCGCAGCTTCTGATTTAGGAGCAAGGCCAGAGCCAAGCCAAGGATGAGAGAGCCAATAACGGCGAAGAAGGTAAAAATGACCGTGTTGGACACGATGACCTTTGTGTCATCGCGGCTAACCCATTCGGCGTAGTTTTGAAAGCCCACAAAAGTGGAGGTGGGGCTTGAGATATTCCAATTAAACAACGAGAGGCGGATGTTATCGAGGAGAGGGCGATAAGTAAAAATCGCTAAGAGGAGGAGGTTTGGTGCGAGAAGCACCGCTGCCAGCCACCACTCTTGGCGTTTCTTGGCTTGGGCCTTCTTCCGTAGAGAATCCGTGTCGGTTCTCTGCGCAGATTGCTTAATTACCACTTGGAGGAAGCTAGGCGGCATAGGTTAAGCAAGCGCGGCCTAAGGGTGAATGCTTGGCTAAATGAAAGTGAATTCAAAGACTCTAGTCGCTCAAACAAAGCAAAAGTACCTCGGCGCGCGTTACGGGGTTACTGAGGTCGAATCCGCATAAGGACTGGATCTTTTCGATACGGGCTCGCACGGTGTGGCGATGCACGCTGAGCTCGGTGGCGGCAGCGGCGAGTTGGGAGTCTGCAAGCAAGTAAGCCCGCAGCGTGCGCAATAGCTCGGTGTTGTGTGCGGCGTCGTAAAGCGAAAGGCGCCCAATGGTGGCTTCGCGGCGCTTGCCTAACGCGGCGTGGACAGCTGATTCCCCGAGCCAGGCGGGCGCGTCGGAGCTGAATTCCGCGAGGGTGCCCAGCGGCAGGCTACGCGCGTGCGCGGTGAGCGCCTTGACGCGGTCGCCGCTGATGTCGCCCCACTCCACGCCTCTAAGCAGGGAAAACCGCAGGTGGTTGGCGTAGCGGCCGAACAGGGTCTGCATAGCGATGGGCTCAGGGGGCAGAGCAATGAGCGCGCTTTCCGACGCCGTCCCCTCCAACGGCAGCACAAAGCACGCAAAGCCGCCGTCGTTGGCGGCGTGGTGGACGAGCCCCAGCGCGCGGCTGAGCCGGGCCGGGGAGTCGGCCTGTACGAGATAGACATCTACCTTGCCGTGCGAGGCGACCGAATTAAACGCCGCCTCCATCGCCGGCGTTGCCAGGGCAGTGGCAGTGCCGGAGACCTGCGTGGCCAGTGCCAATGCGCCCAAAATTACGCGCGCGGAGGAATCCCGGTTTTGTAGCAGCAGTTCGGCAAGACCCGCGAGGTGGCGGATGAGGGCGCGGGCATAAGAGTCGAACTTCTCCTCGCGCGAGACCGCCAACGCGATGCGATTGCGGCCGTGGCTGTTGAACACGTTGCTAATCGCGGCAATCGTGGTCCCGTCCCTCGTCGTGTTGGAACGCGCGCCCGAGGTGCGCCCTGAGCTCTGGCTGGCGGCGGCAAGCGCGAAGTCCGCTGCGTTGAGTCCACGGAAATCGTGGCGTGCGATGACCACTCCGGAGTCGTTTGCAATGGCAACCGCTGCGCCGAGCTCTTTCGACGCGCGCTCGAGCAAAACCTCGATGCCATCCGAGGCCGCCTGGTTGAGACGCTCTTGCTGCCGATGTAGTGCGAATTGCAGATTGTTCTCAATACGAGTTTGCTCCGTGGTGACTGTATTGATGATCGAGATGAAAGGCGTGGCGCGCGGGACCTCGAAGAGGGTGAGGTGGTGGCGCGCCGCGGCGTTGATAAGCTCCTGCGGAACCTCCGCAAAGGTCAGACCCGTGCCGAAGCCGATGGCCCCCACTCCCGCCGCCGCCAGGGTGCGCGCATAGACGGAAAAGTCGCTGGGCGAGTGCTCGAAGGCCAGTCCCAAGGTCAAGATGATGGCGCCCTGAGTGGTGAACTCGCTGGGATCGCGCAACTCGCTGGCTTGGATGGTGGTGAACTCACGCGGGCCTTCGAGAATCGGGCGCAGGTTTAGTTTGCGCTGGTTAAACAGCCATTGAAAGCGAAGCTCGCTCATTGCCCGGTCCTTCTTACAGCAACTCGTCGATAGACATAGTGAATAGTCTTTTGCCTCAAATATATACGCCATGTCCATGGCCTGTGACTAGTCGTGGCATCCACAATGATTCACATCACAAAGCAAGACGATTGAAGGAGAATCATGCAGGAACTTGAATACCGCATCGAGCAGACCCGCCACCTCGCCGAGCAGGTCCCCGGACCAGTCAGCGCCGCACTGGATGAGCGCCGCAAGAACGCCATCCCAGCTGGCATGGCGCCTTCGCTGCCGGGCTACGTCGTCGACGCTGACGGCGGCATCCTCGCCGACGCTGACGGCAACCGCTTCATCGACCTGGCCTCCGGCATCGCCGTGACCTCCGCCGGTGCCTCCAACCCAGCCGTGGTGAAGGCCGTCCAGGAAGCAGTCGCACACTTCACCCACACCTCCTTCACCATCTCCCCGTACGAGTCCTACGTCGAGGTCGCTGAAAAGCTCAACGAGGTCACTCCGGGCGATCACCCAAAGAAGACCGCGCTGTTTAACTCCGGCGCGGAGGCCGTTGAGAACGCCGTCAAGATTGCCCGCAACTACACCGGCAAGCGCGGCGTTGTAGTCATGGACCGCGCCTTCCACGGCCGCACCAACCTCACCATGGCTATGACCGCGAAGCAGTCCCCGTACAAGAACGGTTTCGGCCCGTTCGCGCCGGAAATCTACCGCGCACCGATGTCTTACCCGCTGCGCGACCAACTCAGTGGCGAGGAAGCAGCCAAGAAGACTCTGACCATGATTGAACAGGAAGTCGGCGCTGCCAACCTGGCTTGCGTTGTGGTCGAGCCGATTCAGGGTGAGGGCGGCTTCGTGGTCCCAGCTGAGGGCTACCTGCCAGCTATCCAGAAGTGGTGCAACGACAACGACGTCGTCTTCATCGTCGACGAGATCCAGGCCGGCATGATGCGCACTGGTTCCTGGTTCGCTTCCGACCACGAGGGCATCGTTCCTGACTTGGTCACCATCGCTAAGGGCATCGCCTCCGGCATGCCGCTTTCCGCAGTCACCGGCCGTGCAGAGATCATGGACGCACCGCAGCCAGGCGGCCTGGGCGGCACCTACACCGGTAACCCAGTTTCCTGTGCAGCAGCGCTGGCTACCCTCAAGGAATTTGAGGACAAGGACTTTGGCGCCCGCGCGCTGAACCTGGAAAAGATTGCCCGCGAGGAGCTGGAGCCAATCTTGGGTGACGAACGCGTGGCAGAGTTCCGCGGCCGTGGCGCCATGCTGGCGCTCGAGTTCGTCACCGCTGATGGCGAGCCGGACGCTGAGCTCGTCCACAAGATCGCTGACGCTGCCAAGGCCGAGGGCGTCCTCATCCTCACCTGCGGCCTTGACCACAACGTTATCCGCTTCCTGCCTTCCCTGGCCATTCCGGAGGATCTGTGGCGCGAGGCCCTGCAGGTAGTAGTCAAGCAGTTCAACGAGTACAAGTAAGTCCGGGCTGCAGCCAAAAGGATAGAAGCAAATGACAAACTTTGATTATTCGCAGGTTTCTGAGCTGTTGGATTCTCTGCCAACTGGCCTTTGGCTGGAGGGCAAGAACGTCGCAGCCACCGGCGGCGCCACTTTCGAGGTCCTCGACCCAGCAACGGAAGAAGTCATTGCCAACGTTGCAGATGGCACCTCCGCTGACTGGATGCGCGCGCTGGAGCTTGCCGACGCCGCGCAAAAGGAGTGGGCGGGTTTTGCACCGCGTACCCGCTCCATCATCCTCACCGACATCTTCAATGCAATCAACGAGCGCAAGGAAGACTTCGCTCGCGTGATGACCCTGGAGATGGGAAAGCCTTACGCGGAAGCGCTGGGTGAGGTGGCCTATGGTGCTGAGTACATGCGCTGGTTTGCCGAGGAAGCAGTGCGCATCCCAGGCCGTTACTCCCAGTCCCCGGCAGGTAATGGTTCCATCACCGTTTCGCACACCCCGGTTGGTCCGGTTCTAGCGATTACCCCATGGAACTTCCCGCTGGCCATGGCCACCCGCAAGATTGCCCCGGCCTTCGCCGCTGGCTGCCCGGTCGTGGTGAAGCCTGCTGCGGAGACTCCGCTGACCATGCTCCTGCTGGGTGAGGTTATTGCTGAGGTATTCGCCCGCCACGAGGTACCGGCAGGTATGTTCTCCATCGTGAGCACCACGCAGTCTAGCGCGCTGTCTTCCGAGCTCATGGCGGATCCGCGCCTGCGCAAGGTGACGTTTACCGGCTCGACCGGCGTGGGCAAGATTCTGGTGCGCCAGTCTGCCGATAACCTGCAGCGGACCTCCATGGAGCTCGGTGGCAATGCCCCGTTCCTGGTCCACGAGGACGCCAACCTCGACCTAGTGCTGGACTGCGCGATGCAGGCGAAGATGCGCAATGGCGGCGAGGCCTGCATTGCAGCCAACCGCTTCATCGTGCACGAGGCAGTGGCGGAGGAGTTTACCCAGCGCCTGACCGAGAAGATGGCTGCTTTCCAGACGGGCCACGGCTTGTCTGAGGGCACCGCGCTCGGCCCGCTGATTAGCGCAAAGCAGCGCGATGCGGTGGCCGACTTGGTAGCGAAGGCTCTGGAGCAGGGTGCTGTTGCCACGACCGGCGGCTCCAAGCCGGAGGGCAAGGGCTTCTTCTACCCGGCAACGGTCTTGGCGCAGCTGCCTGACGACGCCGAGATTCTCCGCCAGGAGATCTTCGGTCCCGTTGCGACTGTGACCACCTATTCCGACTTGGCGGAGGGCGTGGCTAAAGCCAACGACACCGAGTTTGGCCTGGCAGCTTATGCTTTCACGGAGAACTTCCACACCGCGGAGTACCTGGCACACGCGCTGGAGTCCGGAATGGTTGGCATCAACCGCGCTGCGATTTCCGACGCCGCCGCTCCATTCGGTGGCATCAAAGAGTCTGGCTTCGGCCGCGAGGGCGGCGCAGAGGGCATCGAGGAGTACATCTCGGTGCGCTACATCGCGAAGCCTTAATACCTTGCACCGTTCCTGACACGTTTGGCTTTCAAACCCGCTTCGGCGGGGCCTTCCGTGTCTGGAACGGTGCGTTTTATATAGAGCGGCGTCGGCAAGCAGCCGGCGCCTTAAACGGAGGAAACGATGACAACTTCAACGTGCAGCAACGCGGCACCTAAGCCAGCGCTGTCATTTATTCAAGGCATTGCCCTGATCTTCGGCACTAACATTGGCGCCGGCATTCTGTCGATTCCATATGCAGCGCGTAACGGTGGCTTCCTTGCGCTCGTCATTGCGCTGCTGGTGGCCGGAACGCTGACCACTATCTCGATGCTCTATGTGGCCGAAACCGCGATGCGCACGAGGGCGCCTCTGCAGGTCTCTGGTCTTGCTGAGCACTATCTGGGGCAGTGGGGCCGCTGGCTGGTCTTCGTGGCGATTATCGTCAACGGCGTCGGCGCGCTCATCGCCTACGCCTCCGGCTCCGGCGACCTCATCAATAATATTTTCGGCCTGCCGCCGCTGGCAGGAACGTTGATCTTCTTCGGCTTTGGGTCTTGGGTGATGTACCGCGGCTTGCACACCACCGGTGCCACGGAAGGCGCCATTACCGCAGGTATGGCCATCATCATTGCCGTGCTGTGCGGCTGGACCCTTCTGGGACCTGGAATCGAGGCCGAGAACCTGTTGGTGCTCCACCCGTTCTTCATCGTTCCTATTTTGAACCTGGCTGTCTTCTCGTTCTTGGCTCAGTACGTGGTGCCGGAGCTAGTACAGGGCATGGACCCAGCGAAGCCGCAGGAGACAGCTCGCGCCATCGTGCTCGGCATGGTGATTACCGGCTTTACGCTGGCACTTGTGCCGTTTGCGGCTCTGGGTCTGTTGGGAATGAACGTTACTGAGGTTGTTACCATCGCCTGGGGCGAGGCGCTTGGACCGGTCGCGTACTACTTGGCCAATATCTTCGCGTTGGCAGCGATGCTGACCTCCTTCCTCGCGATTGGATTTACCACCATGCGCAACGTGCTCGACATTTTGCACTGGGAGGGCAACAACGCGCAGCGTGGCATTGCCGTGGCGCTGACCGTTGTACCGCCGCTGGCTATCTCCATCGCGGGTCTTGGCGGTTTCGTCGCAGCGCTGTCCTACGCGGGCGGCTTTGCGGGTGCAATCATGTCGATCATTCCGGTGATGTTGCTGCATGCCTCCCGCAAGAAGGGCGATCGTGACCCCGGCTGGAGCGTCGGTGCGCTGGCAAACCCGGTGATTCAGGGGACCATCATCGTGGTCTACTTCCTAGCATTCATCTATTCGATCATCTCGATCGTCGGGCTGGTGCCGGCGGGTTGGGCTTAAACTCTGCAGACAGTGGCATTGAACATCGTGCTGGGATTAGGTCTTAGAGATGACACTGCCAAAGTTGCCAAAGTTCCGGCCAGATCTTGAGGCGATAACTTTGGCAGATAGGGCAGTTGCGGCCTCAACTCGGTTCTAGAGCTACTGGGCGTCGGGCTTATGTGGAAAACGTGAAAGGCTGGGCCACTCCCGTATCAAGGAGTGGCCCAGCCTTTGGCGTGCAACCTAGGTTATGGCTTAGAAGATGCCGTGGCTATGAAGCGCCTCATTATCGGAGGGGACCTCAGAAATGGCATCCCACATTTCGACGAGCTTGCCGTCTTCAACGCGCCACAGCTCGCAGTAGGAGTGGCGCGCACCAGCGATGCTTCCTTCGGAATGCGTCAGAACGAACTGTCCCTGCGCAATCGTGCGGTGGATGCGCTCGTACTCCAGTCCTTCGCCGTCCTCCTTCAGCTTGGTGAGGAAATCGACGCAGTTTTGGGCGCCGTCGGCGATATCGGGGGAGTGCTGGGCAAACTGATCATCGCGTGTGTTGTCGATGAAGCCGGAGTAGTCACTGCCGATGAGCGAGCGCTCGAAGAATTTGATGACGAACTTACGGTTCTCCTCGGTAAGGCTCTCATCTCCCACATCGGTGGTGCCATCGAGCTGCGTGCGGCCGCTTTCATTCGGCTCTGCCTTAGGAACGAGGTTGTCCCAGTGCTCGACAATTTTGTCACCTTCGACGCGATAAATGTCGAAGCCGACGAAGGGCTCATCTTCGATACCGTCAAAACGACCGTGCAGTGCGACGAGGTTGTTTGCTTCATCGGCAATCACTCGGGCGTTGGTGTACTTTAATCCCTCGCCCAGATCCGTGACGAACTTCTTAAGGCCTTCTGCATCGTTAGCGATGAGGGGAGAGTGCTCCACGAAGTTATCGGCGAAGTGCTTGTCTAGGACGGAGGTATCGTGGCTGTCGAAAAGCGCGGTGTGTACCTCGAGGACAAAGTTTCCTAGTGAAGTCATGGAATCTCCTTAGTTGGCCACAAAGTAGGTGCGCTTGTTGACGAACTCATCCATGCCGTAGGGGCCCAGCTCGCGGCCATAGCCGGAGTTCTTGACGCCACCGAACGGCACCTCGGCGCCCTCAGCCGCGTAGGTGTTGACGTTGGACATGCCAACCTCCAAGCGCTGAGCAACCTTTTCTGCTCGCTCGACGTCCTTGGAGAAGACGCAACCACCGAGACCGTACTGGGTATCGTTGGCCAGCTTCAGTGCCTCTTCATCGCTGCTGACCTTGTATACGGTGGCGACGGGGCCGAAGAGCTCCTCGTAGTAGATGTCCGAGCCAACAGGGACGTCACTCAGCACGGCGGGGCTGAAGTAGGAGGACTTCTCATCAACGAGCTCACCGCCGACGTGAAGGGTGGCACCGGCTGCCACGGCGCGGTCGATCTGATCCTTGAGGTTCTCCGCAGCGCCGCGTGAGGACAGTGGGGTGTAGACGGTCTCGGAAGCCTCTTGCGGTGTGCCCGGCTTCATGGCCTTAGCCAGCTCAACCAGCTCTGCAAGGAACTCGTCATAGATGTCATCCATGACGATGAGGCGCTTGTTGGAGTTACAAGCCTGACCGGTGTTGTAGATGCGGGTTTCCCACGCATCCTTGGCGGCTTGTTTGACGTCATCCGTGTCGAGCACGATGTAAGGATCAGAACCGCCCAGCTCCAGTACGGCCTTCTTGAGGTTCTTCGCGGCGATAGCACCCACCGCGGCACCGGCGCGCTCGGAACCGGTGAGCGAAACACCACGCAGCTCCTTGTGCTCGATGATCTTCTCTACCTGCTCGTGGGTTGCGAAAAGGTTGGTATAGACGCCCTTGGGTACGCTGGCATCATCCATGATCTTCTGGATGGCGAGTGCGGAGCGTGGGCAAATCTCTGCGTGCTTCAGGATGATGGTGTTGCCCAACATGAGGTTGGGGGCGGCGAAACGCGCTACCTGGTAGTAGGGGAAATTCCACGGCATGATGCCAAGCAAGACGCCAATGGGGAGGCGCTGGATATAGCCCTTTCCATCCATTTCCACCGGGATTTCCTCATCGGCGGCGAACTTCGGGCCGTTATCTGCGTAGTAGCCAAAGATGGCACTGCTGAACTCGGCCTCCTCAAGGCCCTCGGAGATCGGCTTTCCCATTTCGGTAGCAATGACTTCTGCCAACTCGTCCTTGCGCTCTTCGAAAAGCTCAGCAACGCGGGTAACTACTTTGGCGCGCTCCTCAATAGGGGTCTCGCGCCAGCTGAGGAATGCCTCATGTGAGGTATCTACAGCGGCAAGGGCTTCCTGCTCGGTGACGTGGTCAAAGGTTTCGAGCACCTCGCCAGTTGCAGGGTTTTCTACGCGAATTCCGGACATTGTTCATCCTCCAGTTTGTAGTGTGCGTATAAGAACACGTCCCATTATGTGGACGGTTGTGATGTATGTCAATAATTATTCAATCTATGGAGCGCATCTCAATTTCAAGATGGTTTTTAGCGAGAGTTGTTGCGGAAACCCTGGCTAGCCCCGCCAAGGCTCAATGCCCGCGCGCTCCCAGGCGGCCAAGAAGATGTTTGTTTCTTCCTCGGTGGTAATGGAAACGCGTACGCCCTCATCCAGGTAGCGGCGGATGATGACGCCTTCGTCGGAAAGCTTGCGTTCAACCTCTTCGGCGTCGCCGCGTGGAATCCAAACGAAGTTGCCCTTGGAAGGGCGCGCGCCAATAGCCTCAGCTACGCGCTCGCGCTGCACCTTGGTCTCTTTGACGCGGGCAAGCAGCTCCTCTGCCGAGTTAAGCGCTGCGATGGCAGCCTTTTCTGCCATGTAGGTAACCGTCAGCGGCATGGTCATTAGCTTGAGGCCGTGGATGAGCTCCGGGGAGGCGATTCCGTAACCCACGCGTGCACCGGCAAGGCCGAAGGCCTTGGAGAAGGTGCGGGCGCCCACCAGGTTCGGGTAGTTGAAAATCTCCTCGGCAGAGTTCGGGGTATCCTCCGCGTCGTTGTACTCCCAGTAAGCCTCATCGAGGATAACCACGATGTCCTTCGGAACCTGCTCCATGAAGTCGCGGAACTCGCCCTTGGTGATGGTGGTGCCGGTTGGGTTATTTGGGTTGCAGAGGATGATGGCGCGGGTCTTGTCCGTGATGGCCTCGATCACGGCATCCAAGCCCAAGCGGTCGTCCTCGGTGAGCGGAGTCATCACTGGTTCCGCGCCGGCCATGCGCACGTAGAGCGGGTAAGCCTCGAAGCTGCGCCACGGAAAGATTACTTCGTCACCAGTGTGGCAGGACATTCCGATGGCCTGCTGAACGATGGCCGAGGCGCCCGCCGCGATGGCGAGGTGATCTTCAGGAACGCCTAGGTACTTAGAAAGCTCGGTGGTCAGTTCTGGGCAGCCATTGATCTGGTAGCGGTTGGTCTCCGCTGCCGCCCGCGTCATTGCCTCGAGTATGGAGGGAAGCGGCGGGTTAGGGATTTCGTTGGAGGAGAGCTTCAGCTTGTCGCCGTCGGACTTGCCGGGCTTGTAATCAGGGAACTTGTTGAGATCAGGGCGAAGCATATGGTTTTAAAACTCCTTACTTTAAAGCGACTTTTAAGAAGTGATTGATAAGACTTAGAACATGTTCCACACGGTAACCGCCATGATGACGATTCCCATGCCAAATACGAAGTAGTTCCACGGGTCATTTTTGAACTTGGAATAAGCGTCGAGCTTCTTGAACATGTAGACCGGGACCAGGTAAACGAGGAAAGCCACGAAGATGCCACCGACGACCGAAATCATCGACACGATGGATGGGTTATAGACCGCCACCAGGGTAGTGCCAACGAAGGTGATGAGATAGACGATGTTGAGCAGGCTGCGGTGCGAGATTCGCTCCGCCAGCTTTGGCGCTGCTAGGCGCAGCAGGTACTCTGTGCCTTCCTCGGTGCCCAGCATGTGGCCGAAGTAGGAGGAGATGATGGCGCACATGACCACAACGGGTGCCATGTAGGCCATGAACGGGGTGCCGGTGACGTTAGCGAAGTAGGACAGTACCGGAATGTTTTGTTCCAGCGCCTCGTTCATTCCATCGGCCCCCAAAGCCAGGACGCATGACCAAACGAAGAACATGGTAAAGACCACTAGCAAGATGGCGGTAAGTATCTCCGTGCGGTCAACGCGCTTGGCGGTCTTCTCGCCATAGGCCGGCTGCATGTCTAGTGCGAACTGAGACAGCGCCGCCATGTGGGAAAAGGAAAATACAAGCACCGGCAGAATCAGCAGGATTCCCTTGAGGATTCCAAAGTCGCCTTCCCCGTTGTCGTAGTGCAGGAAGCTCTGAAAATCCCAGCGTGGGATGAGGTAGATGGACGTTGCCGCCAAAGCGAAGATGAGCGGATACACCAGCACCTGGGCCAGCCAAATCATGGGTTTGCGGCCCACCGCGAACGCGCCGGTCATAATGCCCACGCAGAGGATGGCGAGTACCCACCGGTTGATGGAAGGTCCACCCAGTTGGTTGACGATGAAGCTATCGACCGAGTTGGTGATGCTGATGCCGTAAATCAGCACTGTGGGAAAGATAGCGAGCCAGTACAAAATGGCGATAACGATGCCGGAAGGGCGGCCTAAATATTGCGTGGCCAGTTCCAGGACGTCCTTGCCGTGGTCACGGATGGGCGCGCCACTGACTATTCGGACATAGGTGCGGTGCGAGAAATAGACCAGTGGCAGGATGAAGACCGTGGCAAAGACCAGTGGCCAGAAGCCAAATCCACCAGCGTTAAGTGGGAGGAACAAAATTCCTGCGCCGACGGCAGTGCCGAACAGGGTGATGACCCAATTCATGGTTGAGCCAGCAGGTTTGGCCTCCGCACGCTCAACAGTGGTAGCAACGGTATTGCTCATTGAAAATCCTTTGTTTGGGGACAGGTCTAGTCGTTGTCAGGCAGCGACAGAGCTTGATCCACAATCACGTTGATGACTGCTGGAATCTGCTTCTCGCGCATAGCCTGCAGTGCGCGCTCGACGGCAGGTGCTGCCTCGGCGTCGGAAGTGACAAGCTCGCCGTGTGCGCCGAAGCCACGGGCGACGGCGGCGAAATCCGGGTTGGAAAGCTGGGTGCCGGAAACGCGATCAGGGAAGTGGTTCTTTTGGTGATCGCGGATGGTGCCGAACTCACCGTTGGACAGCACGACGGTCAGATAAGGAGCGCCATACTGCAGGGCGGTAGCCAGCTCTTGGCCGTTCATCAGGTACTCGCCGTCGCCAGCAATGGCGATGACGGTGCGCTCAGGAAACTCCAGCTTGGTGGAGACTGCACCTGGAACGGAGTAGCCCATCGAGCCATTGCGCACGCTGAACTGGGAGGGGTAGACGTTGGTGTGCATAAACTGCTGCGCCCAGATGCAGTGGTTGCCGGCGCCGAAGGTGTAGATGGAATCCTCTGGGGCCTGCTCTTGAATGGCGCGCATGAGTGATTCGATGTGTGCGGTTCCTTCAGGAGCCGGGCGCCAGTCGGCTTCGTCCTGAACCGTTGAGAAAGCCACCTGCGCCGCGTGCGCATCCGCGAACCACTGCTGCTGGGCAGCAGAGACCTCGCCCGCATCGATCTCAGACAGCGCTTCGGCGAAGGCTACCGGGCTGGCCAGGATGTGGCGGGTGACGGCTGCGGAGTTGCCACGCAGGCTGGAATCGATGTTGATGAAGAAGTTGCGGTCATTTGCGCCTTGACGCAGCTTGTAGCCGTCAGTCGAGACGTCGCCAAGCACTGCTCCAACGGCGAGTACGAGGTCGGAATCCTGGAGCAGCGCAGCTGCCTTCTCATCACGGCCGTAGCCCAGCCAGCCGGCGTTGGCCGGGGAAGAAAAAGGGACGCGGTCGCTGGCGCGGAAATCGTGGACCACCGGAATCTGGTTGGTCTCTGCAAACTCGGTGATTTGGCGTGCGGACTCTGGGGTCCAGCGTGGGCCGCCGGCGAAGATGAGTGGGCGCTCGGCGCAGCGTAGGGCCTCGGAAAGCGCGGTGATATCGCTTGGGGATACCGCGCCGTCTGTCACGTTGATTGGCTGGACAATCTCCCCGTCGAAGTCCAAGTGGAGAATGTCCTCCGGCAGGCCCACCACTACTGGGCCTGGGCGGCCCTGCTTGGCCTGGAAGAACGCCTCGGCCACCACGTGGGAAGCACGGGATGGGTCATCGAGGATGAAGACCTGCTTGGTCTGGGTGCCAAACCAAGCCTTTGGGTCGAACTCCTGGAAAGACTCACGGTCACGGTCGGGGAAGGGGATAAGGCCCACGAAGAGGACCAGCGGGGTGGAATCCTGCCAGGCGGTGTGGATACCAACGAAGGCATTGGAAGCACCTGGGCCGCGGGTGACCATTGCGACGCCCGGCTCACCGGTCGCCTTGCCGTGTGCCTCTGCCATGTAGGAAGCGCCGCCTTCCTGGCGGGTAACGATGGCTTCGATGGGGCTGTCATAGAGTCCATCAAGCACTGGCAGGAAGCTTTCGCCTGGGACGAGGTATGCGCGCTTGACGTTGTGCGCTGCGAGGGATTCAGCGATGGCGGTGCCAACATGGCGACGAGTCATAGTTTTTAAACAATCCTTCTTCTGTGATTGGTGCAATATTTTCACCTTATTGTGAGGGACTTTTGATCATGTTGTCTAATGTCTAAGGATTTTGAAATCCATGCCCATTGGTAATAGCTCGTGTTAAATGAAGCTTTATGGACTACACGAGGGCGAAATATTTCTTGGCGCTCGCGCGCACCGGTTCCGTGACTACCGCGGCAGAGCAATTGAGCATCACCCAGCCGGCGCTAAGCCGCCAGCTGCGGCGCTTTGAGGAGGAGCTGGGGCTCGAGCTTTTCGAACGCGCAGCTGGGGTGCTGCGTCTCAACGAGGCGGGCAAGGCATTGATTCCTGTGTGCCAGCAATTGGTGGCAGATAATAACAGGGCTACGCAGGCGGTTTCAGCGCTGCAACGCGGCGAAATGCGAGCCTTGCAGGTGGCCGCAACGCCGACGACCATCTCGACGATTTTGGCGCCTTTCATCGCTGATGCGCGCGGGGCAATTCCGCTTCTGACCACACTGGCGGTCGAGCACTACGAGGTGTACCAAGCGCTAGATACCACCGCGGATGTGGTGGTGACGCCAATTCCAGTAAAGGAGGGGCTCGATTCCGTTCCGCTGGGGGAGGCCACTATCCGAGCTTGGGTAAACGAGGAGCACCCTCTAGCAGGCCAAGACAGCATTGATGTGGAGGACTTGGTCACTCATCGTCTCGCCATGTCAGGCCGGCGCAGCGTCTCGCGCGGGCTCTTCGATGCCTTCGTAGGGCGCAGCCACGCTGTGCTTGGCGACGTCGTCGAGTGCGAGGACACCGTTACGCTCATCGCCCTCGCGCGAGCCGGGCGTGCAATCGCCATCTCCAGTGCTCTGCAGGACCACGGCGCGGTAGGCCTGCGCATCTGCAACAAGGAGGAGATGCTAGGCGGTGTGCCCCTGCATGCGGCTTGGCGTAGCGGGCACTTTGCCGCCGCGGAAATCCATGCCGTGGGCACGCGCCTCCAGGAGTTTCTGGGAATTAACACCGCCGATGGCGTTCGTGCCAGCTAAAGACGCAGATCCACCTTCTCGTTGGCGGCGATTTCTTCTAAACGCTCGGCAGTGCACATGCCGGCGACAATAACGGCGGAGCCTCCACATGCGAGCGGTTCGAGAATCAACTTCTTAAAGGAATCCTTGTCCTTCCACCCCGCGGACATCACGCGTTGGGCAGGGCCGGCGGCCGAATAAAGCTCCGGCAAAGCGGTGGTGGGGCCATAGAACTGATCGCCGTAGAAACGCACGGTGGGCCCAAAGTCGATGGCGCCCGCGGGCAATTCGCCGCCAGATTCGATGACGCCGCGCCCGAATGGATCATCGGTAACGAGCACAACATCGGCGCCTGTGAATTCCTCAGTCAACTCTGCAAAGCCCTCGGGCGCGGCAAAAATAACATCGGGGCTTGCGCCGTCTAGCTCAGCGCGCGTGAACGCTGTGTCGACGCCGGCAGCAAGGGCGCCCAAAGCGATAACCGCGGGCTGCCAGGAAACAGGGAGGTCGAAGAAAATGAGGGAATCGGAATCGAGCTCAAGCTCTTCTAAGAGCATGTTGGCAATCTTGGAAACCCAGTTATCCAAGGTCTGCGCGGAAAAATCCATGCGCGCGCCGGTGGCTTCGTTGTAGAAAGTCAGGCGCGGCGCTGCGGCATCTGCGGAAAGTAGGTGCTGAAGCATATCCATGTCCGACCATCGTAGGTGACTTAGCCTTAGCGTGGCAGGGAGTGCTTTCGCGCGATGGCCCTAGGCCCCGGCTTGAGAATTACTTAGTTTGTGTGGCGTTTAGTTCACGCAGCGCGGGCCGTCGCCACCGGCGTCGATCTCCGGCGAAACCATAGCCGTTCCGAGGTCACTGCCTGGGGTTCCTACCTGGTCGCTGGCAGCGGATTCAGCCGGTTCAGCGGCTTGGGCGGCCTCATCGGATGGGCCGGTGTAGTCGTCGTATGCAACGACCACGAAGGTGTTTTCATCCAAGGAAGGGTTCGAGGTCACGGGCAGGCCACCGAGCTGCTCCGCGAGGTCCTTGGCGCGCTGGTCATTCTCGTCGGCGGCGACAATCTGCGACTGCGCGTACAAGCCTGGCTCGGCGTTGCTCGTGCGTTCGACCGTGTAGCCCACGCCGGTGAGCCACTTGCCGATGCCTGACGCGAGACCGTCAATGGAGCCCGCGTTGAGAACGTTAAGCTCGATGCCATCCGCGACTGGCTGCTCCGAAGGGTTGGAGCCTTCTTCAGCGCTTGCCGACGCCGCGGCTGCTTCATCCTGTTCCGCAGTTCTTGCGAGGTCATCCATGAACTTGTGGACTTCAGCCTTATCGATGGTCACCACGGACTCGCCATAGTCGCCGACACCGTCGATGGAGGTCACTGGAATGGTGGTGAAGGTGACATTTCCGCCGGCCAGGCCAGACAGCTGGGTGACTAAGCCCATGACGTCCCAGCCCTCATCGATGACGACGGAACGTTCAATCGCCTCGGTGATCTTAGAGAGTTTATTCGGATTAGCCAGGGTTCCTGAGGACAGCACCTTCGAGACTAACGAAGCCATGTAGGCCTGCTGGCGAACAATACGGTCGAGGTCGCCGCGTGGCAGCCCGTAGCGCTGGCGGACGAAGGACAGGCCTTGGGCGCCATGGAGAGTCTGCCTTCCCTTCTGGAAGTCGGCGCCGGACATCTCGTCCTTGACGTCGTTGTTCAAGCACACGTCGACGCCATCGACGGCGTCGGTAAGCAGCACAAAGCCCAAGAGTCCGACCTCTGCATAGTGATCGATATCGATGTCCGTAAGGGAACGGACCATATCGATAAGTCCCTGGCGGCCGGCCTCGACGCCCTTCTGCTCAATCTCCTTGTCGGAGTACGGCTTCTTATCGCCTTGGGCCTCCGCTACCGCATTCTCCTCTTCGAGTTCCTTGAGTTTATCTGCCTTGTGCGCTGCGAAGACCGCGTTGATCTTGGTGTTGCCGTACTCGCCGTCGTCGACGTAGGTATCGCGGGGAATGGACACCGCGGTTGCGCGTGAGCCATCATCCGGAATACGGATGATCATGATGGTGTCTGTGTTCTCCTCGCCCTCAGCGACACCTGCGTGCAGATCCGCCAGTTCCTTTTCAGAGAGGGGATTGCCCTGTGCATCGGTACGCGAATCCTTGCCCACCAAGAGGATGTCCACTGCGCCGTCCTGGGTGTTAGCTTTGAAACCGCCCTGGTTGCCGAGCGCCAAATTTCCCACTGAGGCCACTCCGTCGCCCACGCGGCCCACGGTGGCATAACCCACGCCAGAGAAGACAAGAATCGCGGCCGACAAGAAAGTAAGGATCGCCTTTAACGGCTTGGAACCCTGCTGCTTGACGTTCGACGCCGAAGATGGCGCGGGCTGGATGGCACGAGCGCGGCGCTGCTTGTCCGATCTTTTCTCAAGTGACACAGTGGGAGGACTTTCTATTTTGGAGTTCTTCACCTGTAGGTATCGGTGGTGATTCCGATGCCTAATTTGTTTTAGTCTTGTGACAGTTTAGGCGAGGTAAGCGCGAAATCGTGATCTGCGTATGATTTTCTTCTAGCTCGCAGTGTCTTGGCAGCATCCTCCCGTCAAGTATGGGTACGCTATGGACCATCGTGAACACAGAAAATAACGCTCCCCTTGCAGTGGTGACGGTGACCTATTCGCCGGGCCACTACCTTGGGGATTTCCTCGATTCGCTGGAGAATGCCACCCAGCAACCCACCACGGTGGTCTTAGCCGATAACGGCTCCACCGATGGGGTCCCGCAGGCGGCCGCGGAAAGCCACGCCAACGTTGTGTTTTTAGACACGGGTGGAAACATCGGCTACGGCGGCGGAATGAACGCGGGAGCACGCCTCATCAAGAGCGGTGCTTTGGGGGAGGTCGACGATGAGTTCTTCCTCATTAGCAACCCAGATGTCACCTTCACGCCAGGGGCTCTGGACACCATGCTCGAGTGCGCGCGCCGCAACCCACAGGCCGCGGCTGTGGGCCCGCGCATCGTAGAGCCGGACGGGTCCAACTATCCTTCAGCTCGTGCTGTGCCGACGCTGGTGACCGGGATTGGACACGCCCTCTTTGGCTCAATCTGGCCGGGCAACCCATGGTCCCGCGCGTACCGAGATGATAAAGACATGTCAGTAGAGCGTGTAGCTGGCTGGCTATCAGGCTCCTGCCTCCTGGTGCGCTGGGAAGCTTTTGAACAGATTGGCGGCTTTGACGAGCGCTATTTCATGTACATGGAGGACGTCGACCTGGGTGACCGTTTTAGCCGCGCTGGCTGGAACAACGTCTTCTGCCCAGATGCCATAATTACCCACGCTAAGGGCCACTCGACGCAGGCTCACGCCGGCGCGATGTTACACGCCCACCATGATTCTGCGTATCGCTTCCAGGCCGACCGTCACCCTCACTGGTGGCAAGCGCCAATTCGGCTCGTGTTAAGAGCTGGCCTGACGCTGCGTGCCTATGCGGTTACGGCACTTGCGTGCCGTAGTTAATACTCACGCCTTTTGCCTTATAAACTTAGCCCGATACAACATCTGCCGATATAACACGTCGATTAATTCGAATAAGGAATCCTCGTTATGACTGAAGCAGCTACCCAATGGGGTGCCTCCGCCGACGCCGTCATCCTTGTAGGCGGCCGCGGCACGCGTTTGCGTCCGCTGACCATCGGTACTCCAAAGCCGATGCTGCCGACTGCAAATTACCCGTTCTTGCAGCACTTGCTGGCACGTATTAAGGCTGCTGGCATCGACCACGTGGTGATGTCGACTTCCTTTAAAGCGGAGGTTTTTGAGGAGTACTTCGGTGACGGCTCTGACTTGGGTCTAGAGATCGAGTACGTGGTGGAAGAGACCGCGCTGGGAACCGGTGGTGGCATTCGCAACGTGTATGACAAGCTGCGCCACGACACGGTGATGGTCTTCAACGGTGACGTGCTCTCCGGCATGGACCTCAACGGCATCCTGCAGACTCACCATGAGAAGAACGCCGACGTGACAATGCACCTGCTCAACGTGGCGGATCCGCGTGCGTTTGGCTGCGTGCCGACGGACAGCAATGGCCGCGTGACGGCGTTCCTGGAGAAGACCGAGGATCCACCAACCAACCAGATCAACGCTGGTTGCTACATCTTCAAGCGCGAAGTTATCGAGAGCATTCCGGCTGACCGTGTGGTTTCGGTCGAGCGTGAGACCTTCCCTAATCTGCTGGAGGAAGGCCGCTTGGTAGTGGGCCACGTGGACAACTCCTACTGGCGCGATATGGGCCGCCCGGATGACTTTGTACGCGGTTCCTCGGACTTGGTGCGTGGTATTGCGCACTCGCCGTTGCTGGAGGGCCGCACGGGTGAATCCGTGGTGGATGATTCCGCGGGTATTGCTGGCGGCGTCCTGCTGCTTTCGGGTACGGCAGTGGGCCGTGGCTCTGAGGTGGGGGCCGGTTCGCGTTTGGACGGCACAGTGGTCTTTGACGGCGTGACAATCGAACCTGGCGTAGTAATCAGCAATTCGATTATCGCCTCTGGTGCTCACATCGGGGCGAATGCGCACATTGATAACTGCGTTATAGGCGAAGGCGCTGTGATTGGTGCGCGCTGTGAGCTCAAGGGCGGCATGCGCGTCTTCCCGGGCGTGCAGATTCCTGACGCGGGCGTGCGCTTTAGCTCAGACGCCTAAAGCTCGAGCTGGAGGGTTTCCCTCACCATTGTCTCTATTGACACTGGTGGGGGATATTTTTATGGGCTTGCGTAACCGCTGGGTGCTACATGGGATCAAAGTGGCCAAAGTGTTTTTTGAGATCCACTAGAAAATTCAGAGTGGTGGCGACACGCCGATCAAACCTGGGAATTGTTTACAGGATCATGAGGCACCACTATATGTAGTACCCCCACACCTTACCCCCATGGGGGGATCTGTGTGACGGATGTGAAAGTTGAGGATCGTGTGCTGCGTTTTTGGCGAATTTGGGCAAAATGGACTCTGGTCAGGTTGACGATATTTAGTGATCCGGTGTGAAATAACATCAGTGTAATCAAACGCATCGGCGGTGCCGGACTGGCTTTGTTGGTCCTGGTGTACAGTCGGTGCCACTAAGTAAGAACAACCCAACCTCGGAGAAAGGAAGTAGCGTGGAGAAAAACTCGAATAATGGCGCTATTCTCCGTGGCGGTGCTGCCGCAGAGATGTCGCTTGACGAGCTTTTTGGCGCCGTCGAGCAGGAGTGGCAAGACCAGGCACTGTGCGCGCAGACCGATCCTGAAGCCTTCTTTCCAGAAAAAGGAGGCTCCACCCGTGAGGCTAAGCGCATCTGCCAGGCCTGCGCGGTGCGTGATGAGTGCCTCGAGTATGCCCTTGAGCATGACGAGCGCTTCGGAATCTGGGGCGGCCTGTCTGATCGTGAGCGTCGCCGCCTCAAGCGTGAGATTGGCTAGTTAGCTAAAGCCGACTTAGCTCAAGTCCCCCGTTTAGTTCTGTTCAACTTTTTCGGTTGAGCGTCTGCTAGGTGGGGGATTTTTCTTTAACAACTAAACCTTGGGTCGACGTCTTCGGGGTCAAGATTTAGATAGTTCGCCACTAGTGCGGTGAGGACTGTCCCCAAGAGTTCTTCCCGCTCTCCAGGATTCTGTGCGCGTTCCTCGATGGGCATGCGGAAGATCACCATTCGTGCGCGGGTAGGACGGCCGGCCGAATCCACACCGGCGGGAACTACGCGTCCGAGAGGGACCGGGCCATCGGCAATGATTTCTTCAGGCAGCACGGTCATGTCTGCTGAAAGGCGCATGCGGGGAACTGTGTCCACAGCTAGGTCGAGGCCCGCGAGCTGCTCCGCGAAGGCGTTTTGAATCGGGGCGTAGGCCTCGAGGACTGCCATGTCGAAGCGCTCGCTGTTGCTGCGGAAACGCGGTGTCGTCTGTGGCAGGAGTGGGCCGCGCATGCCGCGTCCACGGCGATTGCGGAACGGGCGTACATGTGGGCGGCGCATGGTCATGAGCGTGATCTTAGGACTCCGCAGGTGCTTTTCGGTGCGGGGCGCGCCGAGTTCCGACTATTCAAATCTCAAGTAAGGGTTTAGACTCATTGCCGTGAATCATTCTCGTCATTGCTCTCGCCCAGGCTGCGGCCGACCTGCCGTGGCAACATTGACCTACGCATATTCACAGCAGACGGCCGTCGTTGGCCCGCTTGCGGAGGAGACTGACCCGCATAGCTGGGACCTGTGCGAGAAGCATAGCTCCCGCATCACCGCCCCCATCGGCTGGGAGATGGTGCGCGTGGATCGCATCGAGCTGGACGAGGAAGATGACCTCATGGCACTCGCTGAGGCCGTGCGTGAGGCTGGCCGTGTGACCACCGGCCTGGTGGACGATGGTGCTGGCTCCGGTTCTGACCCCATCGACTACGCCGCGAACTTCGATGGTGCAGATCCGGATAGCTCAAATCACCCGGTTTTTCGCACTCGACGTGTCAGTGAGGCGAAGCAACACCGTCGCGCCCACCTGACGGTTGTGCGGGACGAGAGTGAGGAAGCCGCGCTTAGCGACGTCGACCGCGGCAATCATCATCGCGTCAGAGAAGATTAAAAATAGAGAAGATTAAAAATCCTGTTCCTAGGCCGCTGTCCGTTCTTGCATATGCAAAAGGGGTAGTATTGCAGGTTATGCGTACTCGTGAACAGCTAGATGCCGTTATTAAGGCCTATGACGTCCGTGGCGTCGTGGGCGAAGATATTGATGAGAACTTCGTTCGTGACACCGGTGCTGCCTATGCCGCTATTTTGCGCGGTGAAGGGGAGACCAAGGTGGCGGTGGGGCACGACATGCGTCCTTCTTCACCGGCGTTGTCTGACGCTTTTGCGCAGGGCGTGGCTTCTCAGGGCTTGGATGTCATCAAGTTGAACCTGACTTCGACTGATGAATTGTATTTTGCGGCTGGTTCTTTGGATTGTGCGGGTGCGATGTTTACTGCCTCGCATAATCCGGCGAAGTACAACGGCATCAAGCTGTGCCGTGCGGGTGCTGTGCCGGTGGGGCAGGAGACTGGCCTGGAGGCTATCAAGGGCATGCTGATTGAGGGCGTGCCGGCCTTTGACGGCGAGCCTGGCTCTGTCAGCGAGCGCGAGGTGCTCCCGGACTATGCGGACTTCCTGCGTTCTTTGGTGCCGCTGGAGTCTTCACGTCCATTGGTTGTGGCGGTAGACGCTGCTAACGGCATGGGTGGCCATACGGTTCCGGCTGTGTTTGAGGGCCTGCCGTTTGATGTCCGTGATTTGTACTTCGAGCTGGATGGCACGTTCCCGAACCACGAGGCTAATCCGCTGGATCCGAAGAACCTCGTAGATCTGCAGAAGTTTGTCACTGAGCAGAAGGCTGATATTGGCCTTGCCTTCGATGGTGATGCGGACCGTTGCTTTGTGGTCGATGAGAATGGTGATGCTGTTTCGCCGTCAGCTATTTGTGCGTTGGTGGCGCAGCGTTACTTGCAGAAGTTCCCAGGTTCGACGATCATCCATAACCTGATCACGTCGAAGACGGTGCCGGAGCTGATTGCCGAAAATGGTGGCAGGGCTGTGCGTACCCGGGTGGGCCACTCGTTCATTAAGGCGCAGATGGCCAAGGAGAAGGCTGCTTTTGGCGGCGAGCACTCCGCACACTACTACTTCCAGGAGTTCTGGAATGCGGACTCCGGCATGTTGGCTGCGATGCACGTGCTGGCTGCTTTGGGGGAGACCGATAAGCCGTTGAGCGAGCTGATGGCTCAGTATTCGCGTTATGAGGCTTCCGGTGAGATCAACTCCACCGTGGCGGACCAGAAGGCTGCAACCCAGGCTGTGCTGGATGGTTTGGCGGACAAGATTGAGTCTGTCGACGAGTTGGACGGCGTGACCGTTGAGTTGAAGGGCACGGATGCGTGGTTTAACGTGCGCGCTTCGAACACTGAGCCACTGCTGCGTCTCAACGTTGAGGCGAAGACTGTTGATGAGGTCCAGGCCATCGTCGATGAGGTGCTTGGAATCATCCGCGCTTAGGCGCTTTCCCCGTGCGGGCGCCTTCGTGGCGACCATTCTTCTGTTGTTCGTACCGTTTCCTGTAAATAGCACCCTAAAATTGTGTGTTTTGGCCCGCTATTTGCAGGAAAAAGGCTCCTGGATGCCGCCACGATTGCCGCACATCTCGGTCCATAGAGCTCGTACCTTTCCTTGTGAATAGTGAAGCCGAACAGCTCATCTTTGCCTGCTTAATTGCAAGAAACGGTACATTTGCAGCGGCTGAGCCGCGCCGCCCCGGCTGCGCCGCAAAACACAAAAAGCGTCAGCATTGTGCTGGCGCTTTTATTCGGGAAAATTAGCCGCGGGAGTGGGAAACCATGTCCTCCCACTCGACGTACTTCTTGCGCTCGCGGCCCTCGGCCTCGCCGAGTGCGCGCTCTGCCGCATCGAGGTTCTTCCAGCCATCCCAGGAGAGGAACTCCACGCCCGCAGCCTTCAGGGTCTCCGTGATGTCCTCTTCGGAAGCGTGGGAGAGCTTGCCTGCCTCGGCGTCGTCAAGCAGCATGCCGATGGTCTCGGAGGCATCGGACTTGGTGTTGCCGATGAGGCCCACCGGGCCGCGCTTGATCCAGCCAGTGGCGTAGAGGCCAGGGACGATGGTGCCGTCGAGCTCGGTGACGTGGCCGCCGTCGTTGTTGATGACGTTCTTCTCGGAGTTGAAAGGAACGGTGTCGATAGCGTCGGAGCGGTAGCCCACAGCGAGGTAGACCGCCTGAACCGGCCACTCGGTGAACTTGCCGGTCCCAGAGACGGAGCCGTCGCCGTTGAGGGCGGTGCGCTCGGTCTTGATGCCGGTGACCTTGCCATTCTCGCCGAGGATCTCAACCGGCTGCTCGAACAGGTGAATCTGCAGGGTGTGTGGTGCTTCCTTCGGTTCGCGGATGGCGTAGCCCTCCAGGGTCTGGCAAACCAGATCCTGGGACTTAGAGTTGGCGCGTGCCTCGAGGGAAGCCTCGTCGTAGTCGATGTCCTCCGGGTCCACGACCACGTTGATGGTCGGGGAGTGGTCGAGCTCCTTGAGCTCCAGCGGGGTGAACTTTGCCTGTGCCGGGCCGCGGCGGCCGAAGACGCGCACGGTGTGAGCCTTGTTCTTGGACAGGGACTCGTAGACGTTGTCTGGGATCTCGGTGACTTTGAGCTCATCGCCGGTCTTGGCCAAGATGCGGGCGACGTCAAGGCCCACGTTACCCACGCCCACGACGGCTACCTCTTCAGCGGAGAGATCCCAGTCGCGGTTGAAGCGCGGGTTGCCGTCGTAGAAGCCCACGAATTCGCCGGCGCCGTGGACGCCCTCGAGGTCTGCCCCCGGCACGTCGAGGACGCGGTCTCCTACGGCACCGGTGGCGAAGACTACGGCGTCGTAGTGCTCTTTGAGCTGCTCGACGGTGAGGTCGCGGCCGATGTGCACGTTGGAGATGAGGCGGATCTGCTCGGTCTCCAGGACGCGGTGCAGGGAGTTAACGATGCCCTTGATGCGTGGGTGATCTGGGGCTACGCCGTAGCGGATGAGGCCGAAGGGAGCTGGCATCTGCTCGATGAGGTCGATCTGGACGTTGCCACCGGTCTTCTTGACCAGGATGTCAGAGGCGTAGATACCTGCTGGGCCAGCGCCGATGACGGCTACCTTCAGTGGGGCTTGCGACATGTGAGTAGTGGGCCTTTCCTCAAATCAATAAACAGCTAAAGAATTCGGTTACTGGTCGTAATACTAGCTGTTCTAGTTCTTTTAATGAATATTAGACTGATCAGTCTGCTAAAAGCGTGTGAGCGTGGGGTTTATTGAACCGCTTTCTGGAACGCTGGGCAACTTGATTATTTAGATTCTTCCAGCGTGGCGACGTTGTCCCAGCTCACAATGTAAAGAGTGGTGAAATTAATCCGTACCGCTTTGTCTATGGTTCCTAGACCGGTAGGTTTTTGTCATCCACGACGAAAGGCAAGTGTTCATCCCCATGACTACCGCAACGAAACCACAACGCAAGGCTCGTCCGCGCAAGCCCGAGGGGCAATGGAAGATTGACGGCAAGGAGCCGCTCAACACCGACGAGGAGATCAAACAGGAAGACGGCGGCCTGTCCGCTCGCCAGCGCGTCATCGATATCTACTCCAAGCAGGGGTTTAAGTCGATTCCGCCAGAGGATCTTGCCCCACGCTTTAAGTGGCTCGGCCTCTACACCCAGCGCAACCAGAACCTGGGCGGCGAGCTGACTTCTAAGCTGAGCAACACAGAGCTGCAGGACGAGTACTTCATGATGCGCGTGCGTTTCGACGGTGGCCGCGTGGACCCGGCCAAGCTGCGCACCGTGGGCGAAATCTCCCGCGACTACGCTCGCTCCACCGCGGACTTTACGGACCGCCAGAACATCCAGTTGCACTGGATTCAGATCGAGGACGTTCCCACAATCTGGGAAAAACTGCGCGCCGTAGGGCTCGATACGCTGCTGGGCTGCGGCGACGTCCCACGCGTCATCCTCGGTTCGCCAGTCGCGGGCGTGGCAGAAGACGAGATCATCGATGCCACCCCGGCAATCGACGACATTGTGGAGAACTACCTGCCACGCGATGAATTCCACAACTTCCCGCGCAAGTTCAAGACCGCGATTTCCGGCAACCGCCGCCAGGACGTCACCCATGAGATTCAGGACATTGCCTTCGTCGGCGTCAACCACCCTGAATATGGTCCTGGCTTCGACTGCTTCGTTGGCGGCGGCTTGTCCACCAACCCGATGCTGTCCCAGTCCCTGGGCGCTTGGGTCCCGTTGGAGCGCGTTCCTGAGGTCTGGGCAGGCGTAGCCCGCATCTTCCGCGACTACGGCTACCGTCGCAACCGCAACCGCGCCCGCCTAAAGTTCCTGGTAGCTGAGTGGGGCATCGAGAAGTTCCGCGAGGTCCTAGAGACCGAGTACTTGGACGCACCGCTTCTCGACGGCGAGCCACTCGTTGTAGAGCCCGGTTCCCGCGATCACTTGGGCGTGCACAAGCAACAGGACGGCAACTACTACCTCGGTGTGAAACCCACCGTGGGCCATGCCACCGGCGAGCAGCTAATCGCCATTGCCGACGTCGCTGAGAAGTTCGGTATCACCCGCATCCGCACCACGCCGATGAAGGAGCTCCTCTTCCTCGATGTCAAGGAAGAGGACATCCCGGCGCTTTCCCGGGCACTCGACGAGACCGGCCTGTATTCCCAGCCTTCCGAGTTCCGCCGGGGCGTCATCTCCTGCACGGGCCTGGAGTTCTGCAAGCTCGCGCACGTGACCACCAAGGCCCGCGCCATCGAACTCGTGGACATCCTCGAGGACACGTTGGGTGACCTGGACGTTCCGATATCCATTGCGCTCAACGGCTGCCCGAACGCCTGCGCCCGCTCGCAGGTCTCCGACATCGGCCTGAAGGGCCAGATTGTCACCGACGCTGACGGCAACCGCGTCGAGGGCTTCCAGGTGCACCTGGGCGGTGCGCTGGGCCTGTCCCCGGATTGGGGCCGCAAGCTGCGTGGCCACAAGGTCATTGCGGACGAGGTGCCTGACTACGTCATCCGCTTGGTTAACAAGTACAAGGAGCAGCGCGCGGAAGGCGAGCAATTCCGCCACTGGGTTCTGCGCGCCGCTGAGGAGGATCTGCAGTGAATTTCCGACGCAAGCCCAATCCCAACCGCAACCACCCCATGTACTGCCCGTACTGCGGGGGCACCGGGCTCTTCCCGGATGAGGAAGGGGAGTTTGCCTGGAAATGCACTGAATGCCTGCGGATTTTCTCCGTGATGTTTCATGGTCAGGACGACGCTCCCGTCGCCCCGGCGAAGACTGTTTCTTCCAACGAGGCGTTGCAGCGATCGCTCCAGCGTCGCGGCCACGTCACTGCGATCCCCAAGGAATAACCATGACCTCCCTCATCACGTTGTCGCATGGTTCGCGTCACCCGAAGGCGGTAGCTGGCATCGAGGCGCTTACCCAACGCGCCGCCGCGCTTGCCGACGTCGCGCACTGGCAGTGTGCGCACCTCGAGTTCAACGAGTCTGACCTCGCCACGGCAGCGCAGCAGCTCGCAGCGCGCGGGGAAACCGAGGCCGTGGTGGTGCCGCTGCTTTTTACTGAGGGCTACCACCATCGCGTGGACGTGCCGGAGGCCATCGCTGCGGCAGAGGAAGCCTCCGGGCTGCGCCTGCTGCGCAGTGACTCGCTGGGCACTGGGGCCGACATGGCGCAGGTGCTGGCGCAGCGCGCAGGCTGCCAACCACAGTGCGCGCCGATGACCGATCATTTGGTCATCTACTCGGTGGGCTCATCGAATCTGCAAACCAACCAGGCCATTGCGCGCCTAGCGGTGCGGGTGTCTGACTTGACCGGCGTGAGTACCTCAGTGGCTTTTGCTACACGGGGCGGTAGGGAAGACGTCGCCAAGCAGGCGCGTATTTATAGCTCGGTGCGGGTGCTGCCGCTGTTCGTTACTGAAGGTCTACTTCTTGACCTGCTCGCGGAAGCCCCAGCGCATGTAGACTCCCCGCTAGGCGTTGACCTTGCGGGAATCGTCTCCCACCGCTTTGTTCATGCAGCGGGCCTGCCTTATCAGACTCGACAGCTTGTACAGATCGGACGATAAAAGATGCGATCCCTCATTCTTATCGCGCTAACCGGTGCGGCGGCGCAGCTTGTCGACGGCGGAATCGGCATGGGTTTCGGCGTAACCTCGACCACCATTTTGCTGCTGGCGGGCCTAGGTCCTGCGCAGGCCTCCGCGGTGGTGCACACCGCTGAGCTGGGAACCACGTTGGTCTCTGGCTTGAGCCACTGGCGTTTTGGAAATGTGCATTGGCCTACGGTGTTCAAACTGGGTGTGCCGGGCGCCATCGCCGCATTCATAGGGGCAACGGTGCTCTCCAACGTTTCGACGGAATCGGCTGCGCCCATCACGACACTCATCCTCGTGGCCATCGGCGCGAACCTGGTGTGGCGCTTTTCCCGCCCGCGTCCTAAGCGCTCGGCATATAAGCGTCAGCACTCCACGGGCTTCCTTGTCGGCCTCGGCTTGGTAGGTGGATTCGTGGATGCGACAGGTGGCGGCGGCTGGGGGCCGGTTTCTACGTCAACGATGATGGCCATTGGGCGGGAGCAGCCGCGGCGTATTGTGGGCACGGTAAATACCGCGGAGTTCCTTGTGACCTTTGGCGCTACCGCTGGCTTCATCGTGGGGCTGTGGCACGAAATTGTGGCGCACCTGGCTGCGGTCATCGCGCTGCTCATCGGTGGCGCCATCACCGCCCCGATTGCGGCTTGGCTCATCTCGCGCGTTAACCCTGTGGTTCTGGGCGGGTTCGTGGGCACCGCGATTGTTGACCTGAACGTGGGCAAGGTCATCGGTGGCGCGGAGACCTACTTCGGCTGGGAGGTCGCTAGCTGGGTGATTCCGGTGGTGCAGGTTGCCATCGCTGTGGTCGGAATTGCGACCACCACGCTGGGCGCGCGCCGCACCAGGGCCGCGCGGGCGGCAGAGCTTGAAGCTGAAAACGCTGAGCGTGATGCGCACGCAGCGTTCCATGCACCGCGTGGACACTCGGCTCGCTCTGGTCGGGGATTCAAAGTCATCGCTGAACAGGAGCCAGAGGCTGATCACTGCGCGAAGCGGGCGTCGGTGCGCGCCCAATAGGGGCCCAATAAGGGGGAAGCTAAGTCGTAAGCCCCGCAACGTCTCCGATGACAAAGACGGCCGGCGGGGCAATGGTCGCGGACTCTACCGTCTCGCCGAGGGACCCGAGGGTACAGCGGAAGGTGCGCTCACCTTCCATGGTTCCCTCTTGGATGAAGGCGACTGGGGTCTGCGGTGAGCGTCCACCATCTTGTACTGCCTGGGCAATGGCCCGGGCATTTTTTACGCCCATGATGATGCTGAGGGTGGCGCCAGACTGCGCAAGCGCGCCCCAGTCCAACAAGGACTTGGGGTGGCCAGGCGGGAGGTGCCCAGAGACAACGGTGAAAGCGTGGACGACGCCGCGGTGCGTGACAGGCACGCCGGCAAGGGCGGGCACGGATACGGCAGATGTAACGCCAGGGATCACTTCCACAGGCAGCGAGGCGGCAGCGAGCGCCTGAACTTCCTCGAAGCCACGGCCGAAGACATAGGGGTCACCGCCCTTGAGGCGGGCGACCTTGCGGCCCGCACGGGCGTGCTCGATGAGCAGTTCGTTGATCTTTTCCTGTGAAGTCTGGCGCTGGTAGGGCAGCTTGGAAACGTCGATGACCTCTTTTGCGTCGACATCGCACAGTTTGTGCAGATCCTGGGTGGGGCCGAGATGATCTGCCAAGATGACATCGGCGTTCTGCAAGGCGTACATGCCGCGGACCGTGATGAGGTCCCATGCGCCGGGGCCGCCGCCTACCAGGACCACCGGGTGAATCTGCGGGGTGTTCGCTGTGCTCATGGTCATTAATACTAATCGCTGCAGGTCCGGCGGCTGAGTCCGGGGCTGTTGGCTGGACTTTTTCTCCCAACTTCCTGTCTGAGTGGCGTGAAAGCCTCTTTTGCGCTATCGATGTCGGCGTCGCGGGCTATGCTCGGGGCCATGGATAGTGGCTATTTTGACGGCGCGGCCTATGACCCAGAGACCGTGCGCTTTTTCGACGTCGCGCACGAGGGCGGCCAGGTTCGTGTTTTGGCGGGTGAGATCCAACAGCTCGCACAGCACCTCGGCGGAACTCAGCCGCGCTCGCTGGTCATCCTTCCCACCGAACAGGTGGCACGCGCTGCGGCCTATACAGCTGCGGGTTTGGCGGAGCCTTCGCGCGTGCCAGTCGTTGTGGCTGAGTCCCTGCCGCAATTTGTAGGTGCGCTGGACGTTGTCGTCGTTATCGGTGAGCGCGGCGAGTGTGATTGGGCCTCGCGTGCTCTGATTGCTGCGGATAAGAGAGGAGCCGCTACGGTCTTGGTCGGCCCCGCGCGTGGTCCCTTGTTGGAGGATGCGCCTGCGGCTACCCTGGTCGCACCGACGCTACCTACGGCAGAGGGGGCGTCGCCTGCACGCAGCATTGCTGCCCTTCATGCCATTCAAGCGGTCCTCGAAGAAGAAGGTGAGCTTGTCGCACGGCGCCTCGAAGAGGTGGCTGACGCAATCGACCGTGAACTCGAAACGCTTAGCCCTGAGCACGATTCTGCTACCAATCCGGGGCGCGCACTCCGAGAATTCGTTGAAGGGGCGCGAGTCGTTCATAGCTGCGGCTCTGATCCATATGCTTTCTCCGAAGAACGAGTCCGGGTTGATTTGGGCTCCTTGGTTGCTCGGATGGCGGCAGCTATTTGGGCTGCCCATGGACTAGGGGGCACGTACGTCGATGCGCAAGAGCTGCCGATGGTGATTGAACGAAATCAGCATTCTGGTGCAAATGCGATTCGTGACATCTTCTATGACCCCGAACTCGACGGGGGAGAGGAAACGGGTCCTTTGGTACCCTTGAAAATTGTCTTATGGGGCAAGGAAGAGGCGAACCTTCCCCACTCCATTGCCCAAGCAAGCAATGATCCTGAACCCGCGCTGGGTGATCTCGCCCGTGCGCTTCAGCTCATTACGCGGAGCTATGCCGCGACCGCCTACGAGATTTCTTAAAAGAAGGAAACACTTATGCAGCTGCTCAACAGCGCAACTCGAAACTATTCTTGGGGCTCCCGCACCATGATTCCGGAGCTCAAAGGCGAACCAGCGGCAGAAGCGCCTATTGCTGAGTTATGGTTCGGCGCTCACCCGGGTGATCCTTCGACAGTAGATGGCCAGCGTCTTGATGAAGTAATCGCCGCAGCACCCCGCGAGCAGCTAGGTGCGCGTGTCGAACAGACTTATGGGCAACGCCTTCCGTTCTTGTTGAAGATCCTCGCCGCAGAGGAACCATTGTCATTGCAGGCTCACCCTTCTAAGGCTCAAGCAGAAGAAGGCTTTGCCCGCGAGAACGCTGCAGGAATCGCATTGAACGCTGCGAATCGCAACTACAAAGATGACAACCACAAGCCTGAACTCATCGTGGCCTTGACCGAGTTCTACGCTATGGCAGGCTTCCGCCCACTTGAGCGCACGCTGGAGCTGTTCAAAGCGCTGGACTGCAAGCAGCTCGACCATTACTTGAGCATGTTGCTGCCAGATCCGGCCGCCGAATCTGAGAACCTGCGTGCGCTGTTTACTACGTGGATTACTATCCCAACTGCAAAGCGCAAGGAACTCATCGCTGCCATCGTCGAAGCTGGCGAGGCTCTCATCGCCCGCACTGCTGAGGATGGCGCTGAGGCATGGATGGCACGCGATATGCGTACGGTGATCAACCTCAACGAGCAATACTCCGGCGATATCGGTGTGCTCGGCGCACTGCTGCTCAACCACATTGTTCTCGCGCCGGGGGAGGCACTGTACCTGAATGCGGGTTCGCTCCATGCTTACGTTTCGGGATTGGGCGTGGAAATCATGGCGAACTCTGACAACGTTCTGCGTGGTGGCCTCACCCCGAAGTTCGTGGATGTGCCAGAGCTCGTGAAGGTCTTGACCTACGAATCTGTTGCGGACCCACGCGTGCAGCAGGTGGACAAGGCTGGAGCCCCCAACGTTAAGGGAGCCGAAGCCTGGTCCTATCCGGTACCGATCGACGAGTTCGCTCTTGACCGTGTGGAGCTAGGGGCCAATGATGAAGTTGAACTCGAGTTTGACGGTCCTGCCATTGCACTGTGCACCGGCGGAAGCGTTGAGCTTGAAGACGCAGAAGGAAATACCCAAACTCTTACTCCTGGCGGTGCCGAGTGGCTCCCCGCTGTAGAGGGTGTCGTAAAGGCGCGCGCCGCCCAAAGCGGAGCCGGCCAGCTCTTCGTCGCTCGCGTCTAGGCGCGTGCGCTTAGCCCGCTGCGGCGAACTCGTCGGCAATGGCGCGGGCGACCACTAGGTCTTCCCATGCCATGCCAGTGAACTTGAACACGACTGGTCGCTCACGAGAGATTTCTGCTTCGCCGCGAATGACCTGCGCCATGGTCAAGACGGCGCCGCGGTCGATAAAGCCCTCGGCCTCTGCTTGAACGACATCGCCGCCTTCTGCAAAGGTGGTCTCGACGTCCTCGACGATAATCGTTGCCGACCCCATAAGCTCACCCGAAATCTCACGGGCTTGCGGCGTGTGGGAACCCAACGCGATTATTATCGCGTCCCCGCGCACGTCGCCCAGCCCAAAGAGCGGCTCGGGGGAGTTGGTCGCGGTGATAACAAGTTCTGCGGCGGCTAGTGCTGCGGCGGCTTCGGGGCTGCCAGCAGCTAGCCACGTTGCGGCGTGGGCAAGCTGGGCGGGACGGTTCCTGCTGACAAAGCTAAACTCAACGGGCCTTTCTCGCAATGTCTCAATAAGCGTTGCCGCATGGTGACGGCCCTGCGGGCCGGTGCCAAAGATGACTACCTTGAGTGGGGCATCGGCCGAAGTCGCATTACTTCCGGGGCCTTCTAATAGATTGAGAACCGTAGCTACAGAAACAGCCGGCGTGCGGAGATTTGTAATGGCCTCACCCTCTAAGAGGTGGGAGGGGGAGAGGGTCTTGGGATCGAAGAGGACATATGTGCCTTGAATGCTCGGTAGCTCGGGGCGGTATCCGGGATCCGAAAGGGATAACAGCTTGATTCCGAATCCCAATTCCGGTGCAGTCGCGGGCATAATAAGGAAGTTACCGTGCTCAACTGGGATTGAGCTGCGTTGTGGATCGTTTCCTAGTTGCAAACCAGACTGCAGCGTTGAGCGCAACGCGTGCACAGCTTTGGCAGGGGGAAAGCGGCTTTGAATTTCTTCGGCGGTCAGTACGGTGAGAGGCATGCGAGTTCTCATTTTGAAAGGCAGGTTTAAGAAGCGGACTGCGCGGGTGCTTCTACGTTCGCAGGCTGCTCGGCAAGTTCATTGGGTTCCTACTCAGAGCCCTCCGCCGGTGAGTAATCGGTAGGTTCTTTCGGGGCATTGGGGTTAACCGGTTCCACGCTGGGTTGTGGCGCGTCAACGGTTCTGCCGTTTGCGTCAGTAGTAGGTGCTGGCTCAGATTCAGGAGCCGCTGTTCCATTCTGTTTGGTGGGATCATCCGCGGGCTCTGAAGGCTCAATAGGCTTGACGGCGGGCGGCTCAGAGTTGCTACCCCTCTTGCGCTTGTTCTCGTTGGGCACCGTGCGATTCGGTGAGGTTTCGGTAGGGGTTGCTGTATGGGGAGGAGCCGGGCTCGGTACAGCAGATTGCGTTGGCGATTCGGGTGCAGTAGCTGCGGATTCAGATGAACTGCTGGTTCCGAGCTGTGCGTTATTGGAAGGTTCTTGTCCCGTGCCGTAGTGGCTGTTGCCGCCATATTGCTGCGCGGTGGCGCGGCTTTGCGAAGAGAGATTTTCTGGGCGATAAACCGCCGTAGGGCCGAAATTAGCACCGGTGCCAGTGATGGCGTTGGGAGCTAGATATGGGTCATTCTGAAGAGCAACAGAGCTCTTCTTGGGAGCGCGCTTGGATGTGTGGCTGCTCGTTGTGGTCTGCGTAGTCTCCGCTTGGGTTGATTCGGTGTGGCCCACTGGGGTCATTGATTCGCTTTGGTTCTTTGCCATGGATGGTCCAGGCGCGGAGATTTTCCACACGCCAAGGCCGACGAAGACAGCAGAAAGGAGGCCGATGGCGATAAAGACATACACGCGGCGTGCATCGGTCTTCATGATGGCTTCCTTTCTTAAGATAAGAGGGCATTAATTTTTTGGTGTCGCTACGACACAACAACAAAGCAGCTGTTTAGACAACTTGGCGTCTTGGTTATTTAAAAATAGCACTCATGCAGCGGAAATGCTGTAAGGGTGCAGGGTGTGTAACAACTCGGTAACGACACTATCATGTAATCCTCGATAAGGGAATGCCTAGATGCAGCTGTGGCCAGTCCGAAGGCGGAAGATTGTGCCAGTTTAAGCCGTAGCATCGGGCACCTATGCTAGGCGGATGCAGCGAGAAGCAGATTTGTCGGCACTGACCTGTATGTTATGTGCCAGTGTGGCCTTTGCCCTATAAATTGACAGAGGAAATGCACTGACAAACCGAGAAGTAACGGCTAGATATAGAAGTAAACACCGCCAGAAGTTGCTCCACATTCTTAATTTCTGCGGTGGACACTCCACTTTTGATTACTCGGGATTGCTAGATTTCGGAATCGTTGATTGTCTAGCGGCTCTAAGAAAGGGAAATGCAATGAGCACTTGGGACGAGAACATCTTCTCAGACGACGTAAACGTAGATTTTCTGGATGAACTTGCGAACTTGGATGACGAAGACATTGTGGAGGCAGTCTCTGATGCCTGTGCACTGGCAACGTCCGGTGATGCGATCTCTGCAGATGAGGAACGGAACGCACAGGCGGCGGCGACAATCGCCGCTATCTGGGCCGGAGCGCCTTTCAGTGCGGGCGAGGTAGTTTCTTCCTACCCATTTATCCGCGGATTGGCCGGCTCCGGGGACGAGGCCCTAAATGAGCATGCCTTGGAGATTCTCGAGGCAGTCGAAGAAGACTATGACCTAGAGGCGTTCATCGAAGCGCTGTCTTAAGTCACCGGACGCATCGCCAAGCAGCGAAGGGCTAAACCAGAAATGTTAATCAGCATCGAGGGAATCGATGGAGCAGGCAAGAACACGCTAGTGCAGCGCATTAAGAAAGAACTTTCCGTTGAGGTTAACGTTCTTGGCTTCCCCCGTTATGAAGAGTCGGTTCATGCGCAGCTTGCGCAGGATGCTCTCTACGGCAGGATGGGCGATCTGACTGACTCTGCTTTTGCGATGGCAACCCTATTCGCCCTCGATCGCTTGGGTGCAAAGGAACGCCTGCTTGCAGCCCAGGAGAGCAAAGACTTGCTCATTCTTGACCGCTATGTGGCGTCGAATGCTGCGTACTCGGCTGCGCGTCTAGGCACCGACGAGGTCATTGATTGGGTCTTTGATCTGGAGTTTGGTCGCTTCGGCTTGCCAAAGCCGCAGCTGCAAATTTTCCTTGACACCGACGTCGAGCTTGCCGCCGCACGAGCGACTTCCCGTGCCGAGGAGGACTCGACCCGCGCCCGTGATCGATACGAAAAGGACAGTACTCTGCAGGCGAACACTGCGGCGGCGTATCGTCGATTAGCAGAGCGTAAGTGGGGCGGACAGTGGATCGCCACCGCTGATACCGATATGATTGTGCAATCTGTGAAGAAACTCGTGGAGGAGTAGGAATATGGCGCCGAAGATTCTGGTGGTTGACGATGATCCTGCGATCTCGGAGATGTTGACCATCGTTCTTGAGGCAGAAGGCTTTGAGCCTATTGCGGTAACCGATGGAAACGAAGCGGTTCCGGCTTTTCAAGAAAACGACCCAGACCTCATCCTGCTCGATCTCATGCTTCCTGGCATGAACGGCGTTGACATCTGCCGTGCTATTCGCACCGAGTCCTCGGTCCCGATTGTCATGCTGACGGCTAAGACCGACACTGTGGACGTGGTCCTCGGCCTCGAATCGGGAGCCGATGACTACATCACCAAGCCTTTCAAACCAAAGGAACTCATTGCGCGCATCCGTGCCCGCCTACGCCGCACCGATTCCGCGTCCTCCGGTGAGCTCATCGAGGTCGGTGACCTCGTGATCGACGTTCCCGAGCACACAGTAACCCGTGCAGGCGGCGAAGAGATCTCGCTGACTCCTTTGGAGTTTGACCTTCTTCTCGAGATGGCGCGCAAGCCGGGCCAGGTTCACACCCGCGAAGCCCTCCTCGAATCCGTGTGGGGCTACCGTCACGCCTCCGATACCCGTTTGGTCAACGTGCACGTCCAGCGCCTGCGTGCCAAGATCGAGCACGACCCCGAAGACCCACAAATTGTCCTCACCGTTCGCGGTGTGGGATATAAGACCGGCAAGACCGGCTCCGGGGAATAAAGAGGGCTTTCGCTATTTTTGAATGGTTTAGACGTTTTCGGGATCGTCTTGTAGACAAGTGGCGCACGTCGCTGCAGACTCGAGTCATCGGCATGATTCTCGTAGCCTCTACGGTGGTCATGCTTTTGCTCGGCTACGCGCTGGTATCAGTGCTTACTCAGCGTTTGGTGAGCCAGAAGGAAGACGCAGCCTTTCAAGAACTTGATCGCGCACGCGCAACGGTGGAGCAGCAAATCGACGCCACCGGAACAGCGAACTCGGTCCAGGTGCGCATCAACTCCGCACGGGCGTCATTGGGGCAGTTGTCCTCGGAGCTAAACGATCATCAGGAAACCTATGAAGCTGTTGTCGTCGTAGATAATGACGACGGAACCTTCACCACCTCTCCCGAAGGTTTCCGTATTCCGGAAGAGATGCGGACACTGGTTTCCAATGGGAATATTGCGCAGCAATATACAAGCATCGACCGCATCGAAGGGGAGACATATAACGCCCTGTTGGTTGGCACCCCCATCGATTCTGACATCCCTGATACCCAGGTTTATCTGGTGCTTTCCATGGAATCCGAGGAAGCCACCATGGCGTTGATGCGCGGTCTGCTCTCCGCTGCTGGTGTGGTGGTCGTGGTCCTCCTGGTAGGCATCGCATGGCTGGCAACGCAGCAAGTTATCGTCCCAATTCGTTCCGCTTCACGCATTGCGCAGCGTTTGGCTGCAGGCCATCTGCGCGAGCGCATGGTGGTTAATTCCGATGATGAGATGGGCCGCCTAGCAGCGTCCTTCAACGACATGGCTGACAAGCTATCGAAGCAGATTACCCAGTTGGAGGAGTACGGCGACCTGCAACGGCAGTTCACTTCCGATGTTTCGCACGAGCTGCGAACACCGTTGACGACAGTGCGCATGGCCGCAGATCTGATCGCCGCCGACTCGGATTCCATGGAACTGCATACCCGACGCGCCTCGGAGCTGATGATTCGCGAGCTCGACAGGTTCGAGGAATTGCTCGCCGACCTGCTGGAAATCTCGCGGCACGACGCCGGCGTGGCGGACCTGTCTGCCGCATCCCTCGATGTACGTTCGTGCGTCGATTCTGCGATGGCGCAGGTTGTGCATTTGGCTGAAGAACTTGACGTTGACGTGCAGATTAATATGCCTGCTGAGCCGGTGACCATCGAAGCCGACTCCCGCCGCATCGAGCGCATTCTGCGCAATCTCTTGGCCAACGCCATCGACCACTCCGAGGGAAAGCCAGTTGTGGTGGACATGGTTGCCAACGAAGAAGCGGTGGGTATTGCGGTCACCGACTCCGGCGTGGGGCTCAAGGAGGGGCAAGAGGAGTTGGTGTTCAACCGCTTCTGGCGCGCCGATGCCTCGCGTAAGCGCCATTCCGGCGGCACGGGCTTGGGCTTGGCGATTGCCCGCGAGGACGCCGTGCTGCATGGCGGTACACTCGACGCCATCGGTTATCTTGGCGTGGGCTCGCGTTTCAGGCTTATTGTCCCGCGCGTTCCGAACACTCCAATCGAATCCGAGCCAATCGTTTTGGAAGTTCCGCATGCCCCGTGCCCTGAACCTGACAACACAGAAGTCTTGGAACAGCAGGACGTTGGCATCATTTGGCCGTCGGAGCGCATGTCCCGGGATTTCGTAGAGGTTGAATCCGCAGTGCTTGACGACGCCCCCGAATCTGAAACCCATGCGGGGAAGACGCCGAACGCGGCGTCGTCAAGCAGCGCTAGTGAAGCAGAAAAGGAGCAGCGATGAGTAGCAGCCGTACCTCCCAGAAGCTGCGCTTTGTGCGTTCCTCGCGCAGCGTGCTGGCAGTAACTAGCGCCGCCTGTGTTTTTGCCGTGGCAGGTTGTTCGACACTGCCGCATAATACTTCACCGCAGGTTATTGGAACCTTTCAGAAGCGTATCGATCCACAAGTAGAAATCATGGGGCCGAAGGCAGGCGCAGACGCCGATCTGGTCCTGCGTGAGTTCTATACAGCCTCTGGTAAACCCGCCAGCAACTACGAGTCTTCCCGCAACTTCTTGGCGGACTCCATTGCTGAAACTTGGGACCCAACCGGCTCCATGCTCGTCGTGGATTCGATTGACATTTTGACCGTGGACAATGGCGCTGATCGCAGGACCTTTGACGTGCGCGGAAATGTGATTGGCTCCCTCGTCGATGGCGGCGCATATGTTCCGCGCAGCATTAAGTACGAGGCCACCATCAAGATGGAAAAGATTAACGATCAATGGCGCATCGTCGATCTGCCCGCTGGCCTGGTTATTGAGCGCAATGACCTGCGCAATAACTATCGTCCTTTGTCGCTGTATTTCTTTGGGCAGTCGGAACAGTCTTTGGTTTCTGACCGTCGGTGGCTCTACACCGGCCAGCAGTCGGTGGACACTGAGCTGGTCACGTTATTGTTGGAAGGGCCCAACAATGACTTGCGTCCTGCAATCTCCGATTTGGTCCCCGTCTCTGCAACCTTCCTCGGTAAAGAAGACGGAACTTATCGATTTAGCGGAATGAATTCGATGAGCCAAGAACAACGGTTGCGCTTTGCCGCCTCTTTGGTGTGGACGTTGAACAACGCTAACGTCGGCGGCAAGATCAAGGCCACCGCTGATGGCAGCCCGCTTATCGACGGCTTGGATGAGATGACGATCGATGACTTTGCGGAGTACAACCCGGGCAACCTCGCCAGCTCTGATGCTAAGCTTTATGCCATCAATAACGGTGCTTTGCTCGAGGTAAGCGGCGGCACGGCAGCGCCTTCTAGCACATCTTTGGGCCGTGCGAATAACCTCCAATCGGCAGATATTTCCGCAGAATCAATCGTTGCGGCGGTGCAGAAGAATTCCCAGACTGAGTATCAGCTCAAGTTGGGCAAGATGGGTGAGAATCTAAGCGACCATTTGAAGGCAAAGACGATTGCTCGCCCCACCTTTGAACCTAGTGGCCAAGCCATCTGGACCGTCGTCAACGGTGAGAAGGTAGTGCGGGTCGCGCGTTCCGCCGCGTCCGGTGAGATTTCCCAGTCTGAGGTTGATACCTCTGGTATGGATAATATCAATGGCGAGATCTCCGTCATTCGCTTGTCTGCCACCGGTGCTCGCGTTGCGATGCTCATCGGCGGCAACGTTTACATCGGTATCGTCGCTCGTGGTAAGAATAGCGACTACCATATCGTCAACGCCCACCAGGTGGGCTTGGAAATGCAGAATACGGCTCTGTCGCTCGACTGGATGAGTGATGGATCTCTGCTTGTGGGTACGAACAATACGAATTCCCCAGTGTGGCGAATTGAGCAAGATGGCTCTTCTGCCACCACGTTGGCTTCGGGAAACATCACAGCTCCGGTAGTTGCCGTGGCAGCTTCACCGACGACGCTCTACATCACCGATTCGCACGCGTTGTTGCAGTTGCCTGCGGAGAGCACTGACAATTCCTTCTGGCGTGAAGTCTCTGGTCTGCAAGGGCTTCGTTCTTCGCCTATCGTGGCCAAATAGTAAGCGCAAGAAAAGCCGGGGCGGGGGAGGACAGGCCACGGTGCGATAAGGGGAGGGCGTAGGTATGCGCAAGCGAAGGCTAGCAGCGCGGGCTTTGGAATTACTTGACGTGGTTGTCCCGCGTGAGTGCGCGGGGTGTGGCGGTGTGATTGTTGCGCCTGCGCTCATTTGTGAGCGGTGTCAGAAGCATTTGCGACTGCCACCGCGCCAGATCTCTCGTCCGGTTCCCTTGGGCTTGCCTGTCTGGGCAATGGGGCCGTATTCAGATGTGCGCCGCCATCTCATTGTCTCGATGAAGGAGCGGGGAAATCGTGCGGTGCGTTCCCATGTGGCGGCTGTGTACACAGCTGGTATTGAGTATTTGCGGGCGCGAGGGGAGATACCAGAAGAAATTGTCTTGGTGCCGGCCCCGACGAGGCTGAACTCCGCCCGCGCGCGTGGTGGGGATCCCGTGGAGCAAATCTGTGAAAAAGTAGCGGCGAGCTTGCCTCACATGCGCACGTGTACTGCTTTAAAGGTGAGGGAGCTGGCAGCGGACCAGTCTGATCTTAACGCAGGTCAGCGGTGGGAGAACATGCGTACTGCGGTGCATCTGACGCGGGCAGCGAGCCAGGTGGCGGGGACGCGCATAGTGCTTGTCGATGATGTGGTGACCACCGGTGCGACGCTTAGCGCTAGCGCCGCGCGGCTACGCGGTGCAGGGGGAGTAGTAGACGGTGCAATCGTACTGGCAGAGGCGTAGTTATGTGAGGTTCAGGGGTAAATTTGCGACCTAAAGGATCCCTTGGTTATGACCACTGGTAGCATGAAGGGTGTCACAGGGAAGCAGTGAAGTGGCTCAGGCAATTGCTGGAGATTCAAGTCCAAGCGAGAAAATGTCTAGAGTCCTTCAAACTGCGGAATGTGCAGTCATTCAGTCCCCACGAGATAAGGGAGGCAACTCAATGTCCCAGCCCACCAACGCTCAGGTTACAATCACCGGCCGTAACGTCGAGGTCCCAGATCACTTCCAGGAGCGCGTAACTGAAAAGCTGGCCAAGATTGAACGCCTTGACCCGACTCTGACCTTCTTCCACGTGGAGCTCCAGCACGAGCCTAACCCACGTCGTGAGGCAGAGTCCGACCGCATCCAGATCACCGCTACCGGTAAGGGCCACATCGCTCGTGCCGAGGCTAAGGAAGATTCCTTCTATGCTGCTCTGGAGACCGCTCTGGCAAAGATGGAGCGTTCTTTGCGTAAGGTCAAGGTTCGCCGCGAGAACGTCAAGTCCGGACACCGTGCACAGAAGGGCACCGGTGAACTTGCTGCTGAGATGGTTGCTGCAGCTGAGAACGAGCGCGCCAAGGAAGAGCGCTACATCGATCCTTATGCAGAGACCGTCGAGGACGTACGCCCAGGCCAGATTGTTCGTTCCAAGGAGCACCCAGCTACTCCGATGAGCGTCGATGAGGCCCTCAGTGAAATGGAGCTGGTCGGCCACGACTTCTACCTCTTCATCAACGAAGAGAACAACAAGCCGTCTGTGGTTTATCGCCGTCATGCATTCGACTACGGCATCATCTCCCTTTCTGAGGATGCTGGCGAAGCTTAAACGGCACGCCCCAACGCGGGTTTAAGCTCCTAGAGCTTCCCTCGCCCCCTGCCGCTCATTGCACAAGCGATGAAGTGGCAGGGGGTGAATTCGTTTTTGCGCAACGGTCTCGCCAGTTTTAGCTGTGCCGCCCAGAATTAGGGTCAGAATAAGGCTTTGTGGAGCGAGTGGGTACAATGACCTGAAGTTAACTATTTTGTCGCGACAAGAAGGACTATCTAGAAGTGTTTGGACTTTCCAAGCTGCTCCGTGCAGGCGAAGGACGTACCGTCAAGCGCCTTGCAAAGATGGCTGATGATGTTATTGCTCTCGAATCCGAGTACGCCGCGCTGACTGATGCAGAATTAAAGGCAAAGACCCAGGAATTTAAAGACCGTCTGGGCAACGGTGAAGAGATGAATGACATCCTTCTCGAAGCTTTCGCCACTGTGCGTGAAGCGGCTTGGCGCGTTCTGGACCAGAAGCACTACAAGGTTCAGATCATGGGTGGTGCTGCCCTCCACTTCGGCAACGTTGCCGAGATGCGTACCGGTGAGGGCAAGACGCTGACCTCGCTGCTGCCCGCTTACCTCAACGCACTCGAAGGTAAGGGCGTTCACATCGTTACGGTCAACGATTACCTGGCTAAGCGTGACGCCGAGATGATGGGCCGTGTGCACCGTTGGTTGGGTCTTAGCGTTGGTGTTATCCTCTCCGAGATGCGCCCTGCAGAGCGTAAGGAAGCTTATGCCTGCGACATCACTTACGGCACCAATAACGAGCTGGGCTTCGACTACCTGCGTGACAACATGGTGCGCTCGCTTGACGACGTCGTCCAGCGCGGCCACAACTACTGCATCGTCGACGAGGTGGACTCCATCCTTATCGACGAGGCACGTACCCCGCTCATCATTTCCGGTCCGGTCGACGGCTCTTCCCAGTTCTACAGCGTCTTCGCGCAGCTGGCGCCCAAGATGCGTGAGGGGATCCACTACGAGGTTGACCACAAGAAGCGGACCATCGGCGTGCTCGAGGAGGGCGTTGAGTATGTCGAGGATCAGCTCGGCATCGATAACCTGTACGCACCAGAGCATTCCCAGCTGGTGTCCTACCTGAACAACGCTCTGAAGGCGGAAGAGCTCTTCACCCGCGACAAGGACTACATCGTGCGTAACGGCGAGGTCATGATCGTTGACTCTTTCACCGGCCGCGTGCTGGCAGGCCGTCGCTACAACGAGGGCATGCACCAGGCCATTGAGGCCAAGGAAAATGTGGAGATCAAGAACGAGAACCAGACTCTGGCTACCGTTACTCTGCAGAACTACTTCCGTTTGTATGAAAAGATTTCCGGCATGACCGGTACCGCAGAGACCGAGGCAGCCGAGCTGCACTCCATCTACGGCCTCGACGTGGTGCCGATTCCGACCAACAAGCCGAACCAGCGTGCGGATCACTCCGACCGCATCTACAAGACTCAGGAAGCTAAGTTCGCTGCGGTTGTCGATGACATCGCTGAGCACGTTGCGGCGGGCCAGCCAGTTCTGGTTGGTACCACCTCCGTTGAGCGTTCCGAGTACCTCTCCCAGCTGCTGACCAAGCGCGGTGTGAAGCACTCCGTGCTGAACGCTAAGCACCACGAGGAAGAGGGCCAAATTGTTGCTCGTGCCGGCCGTCCAGGAACGGTAACGGTTGCGACCAACATGGCAGGCCGTGGTACCGATATCGTGCTGGGTGGTAACCCAGAGGTCATCCTCGATGAGAAGCTGCGTGAGCGCGGCCTCGACCCATTCGAGGATGAAGAGCGTTACCAGGAGGCATGGGATGCAGAGATTGAAGAGGAGAAGGAGCGTTCCAAGCGCCTCGGTGACGAAGTCCGCGAGGCTGGCGGCCTCTACGTCCTGGGTACCGAGCGTCACGAGTCCCGCCGTATCGATAACCAGCTGCGTGGCCGTACCGGCCGCCAGGGTGACCCAGGTGAGACCCGCTTCTACCTGTCCATGCGTGATGAGTTGATGGTTCGCTTCGTGGGTCAGTCCATGGAGAACATGATGAATCGCCTGAACGTGCCTGACGACGTCCCAATCGAGGCCAAGATGGTCTCTAACTCCATTAAGGGCGCGCAGGCACAGGTGGAGAACCAGAACTTCGAAATGCGTAAGAACGTCCTGAAGTACGACGAAGTCCTCAATGAGCAGCGCAAGGTTGTTTACGCTACCCGCCACGACATCCTCGATGCGGGTGACATCAAGGACAATATCCGCGACATGATCGATGACACCGTCTCGGCATACGTCGCGGGCGCTACGGCCACCGGCTACGTCGAGGACTGGAACCTGGACGAGCTGTGGAACGCGCTCGAGTCTCTGTACGGCCCGACCATGAGCCACGAGTCCCTCGTTGAGGGAACCGAGTACGGTTCCGCCGGCGAGCTCACCGCTGAGCAGCTGCGCGAGGCCCTGGTTGCTGACGCTAACTCTGAGTACGACAAGCTTGAGGAAGCTGTCACCGCGATTGGCGGCGAGTCCCAGATGCGCAGCACTGAGCGCATGGTCATCCTTCCGATCATCGATCAGAAGTGGCGCGAGCACCTTTACGAGATGGACTACCTCAAGGAGGGCATCGGCCTGCGCGCGATGGCGCAGCGTGACCCCCTGGTGGAGTACCAGAAGGAGGGCGGCGATATGTTTAACGCCATGAACGAAGGCGTCAAGGAAGAGACTGTGCGCCAGCTGTTCATGCTCCGCAAGCAGTTTAAGGCGCAGGAGGAAGCACAGGCAGCTGCTCCGACCTCGGACACTGCTGAGGCATAGTGCGAAGATAAGACGCACGTGCGACTTATTTAACTGAGTGCCTGGCCACATTTGTGGTCAGGCACTTTTAAGTTTTAGACAGATTCCTATAATCTGGGACAAAGATATTTAGAAATTCATTTTCGATCGCCTTTTACCCCTGAGGAGACTGTCGTGCGACGTCGTTCATTGCGCCTAGGTTTGTCGGCATTTTTGTCGGCTACTTTGTTAGGCGGTACGGCGCATGCCTACGCGGTTGTGGATCAAGAGCCACGCACGTGCCACCAGTACCTAGCGGCGGCTGGAAGCGATGAGCTCTTCCCCTCTGAGGAGCAAGAAAAGCTCACTGTTGAAGATTGCCTGAAACGCATCGAAGAGGGACAGTCAGAAGAAGGGTCAAAAATTCCTCCGGCTGGTCGAATTGGCGTGCTTTTTAGTGGTATCGCTTCGATACTGACGGCGGGCATCGGCGTTTGGACCTCATTGGATTGGACCGACATCCTAATTCGGCTGGGTTCCTTGTAACTACCCTCGGAAATTGTGTCCGAGAGTAAGCATTCTGAAAGCCGTTAGCCGGTTGTGCTGGTATGAGCCAGTGAAACCATGGCGGTTTTCTCCAAAGTCGACGGACCCAAAGAATTCACCATTGGCTCGTGCATGCAGGCTGCGCATACGCACGGGTACAACTTGATCCTGTGGGCGATGGTTGAGCGCCCAAGCACGTAGGTGAACTTTGATGTCACGGTTGTACTTCGTACCCTCGAGCTGGTGCAAAGGGCGAAGGCCGCCTGTGGCTTCCAGAGCGATGGCTACAAGTTCCAGAATCTCTTCACGCTTGGAGAGAGCCTCCGCGCTTGGCTGATGTGCGTAGCGTATCCGGTCAGGCGCAGTGTAGAGCTTCAGGTAGCTGAAGCCGGGAATTGGGGCGTACATTCAAAAAGCCTTCCTGCAAGGGGGACAGGAGGCGAACGCACCATCATTGTGCCATGAGAAGCGGCCGAGCGCCTAGCTGTGAGTTTTCTGTGAGGGGTGGGCGCGATATTTTTGTGTTTTAGATATACTTTTGGGCGTTAAAAACTAACTCCTACTCAACAGCAAAAGGACTTTCTAGATGCGCGGTCTAATCGTAGATTTCGTTGGTGTGCTTGATGGCACCGAGGAAGACGTCAAAAGGTGGCGTTCTCTGTTTGCGGCAGCGAAGGCCAACGGCGTAGCAACCGCAATTTTGTCTAATGATCCAGGCGGCCCAGGTGCAGAGCACATCCGCGAGTGGGAGTACCGCGGAATCGTCGATGCCGTGGTTCTTTCTGGTGAGGTCGGCGCTGAAAAGCCGGAGCTCGCAGCCTTCCAAGCGGCGGCGGATGCCATTGAGCTGCCGATCAATGACTGCGTCATGGTGGATGATTCCATTTTGAATGTTCGCGCAGCCGTTGATTTTGGCATGGTGGGCATGCTCTACACCGTTTTTGAGCGCACCAGCGTTGAGGTACAAGCCGTGTTCGATATTGAAGGTGAGTTCTAAGTGTCCAAAGTTCGCGTCTACTTGCCCGCAACTTTTGCGATGCTAAGTGAGCTGAAGGAAACCGGTCAGCTCGCTGCGCGATCTGGTTGGGGATTCACCGTTACTCCGGCTTTGCGTGAGTTCTACACTGAGGGCGACGAAGAAGAGATTGCGTACTCCGCTTTTCTGGAAGCCTCCATGGCCTCGTTGCGTCTATTGGCTATCGGTGATGAGGAAAGCTTCCCGCATCGCCGTGTAGTTATTTCTGTCGATGTTGATGATTCCGTGGTCACCCCGCATCCAGACATGGGAGACCCAGTTGTGAAGCTCGACCCGGCAGTCATTACTGAATCCCATGTACAGGCGATCCATGTGGACGTCGAGGAATCGGAAGAGGCCACCGCAAAGGCGATCGAGGTCATCGACAACGCTGACTTGGGCGACGAAGACGCGGAGCTTGCAGTAGGAGACGCGCTGGACAACTTCATGGCTTTCTATGATCCCTCAGAGCTTCCATTCCTTGTAGAGCTGCTCTAACACAGGACTACATATTTCTTCAGCTCGGTCGAAGGAGCCCAGCGGAAAAGCCGGGCAAAAGGCTCTGGCTTAAAAGTTGGCTTAAAAGTTGGCTAGTTCTCCCACTCCACGTTGGTGCGCAGGGCCGCTAGGAGCTTGCGGACCGCGTCACGACGACGAGCCGACGCTGAATCCTCGTTGATGTTGAGGTCCAAGCCGCACTCGGGGTCGGCTGGTGGGCCAACGTGTGTGCAGCCACGGGGGCAATCTTCAATTGCGGCTGCTAGGTCGTCGAAGACACCGAGGATGGTGTCGGCGTCGACGTGCGCTAAGCCGAAGGAACGAATGCCCGGTGTATCGATGATCCATCCGCCGTGCGGACACGTCTCCTTGGGTAACGGCAGGGCAACAGACTGCGTTGAGGTGTGACGGCCCTTGCCCACAGCTGAGACCTCACCGGTCTCGCGCTGGGCGTCTGGCACAAGACGGTTAACAAGGGTTGACTTGCCCACGCCCGAATGGCCGATCAGCGCGGTGACGTGTCCATCGATGACGTTGTGGACGGCATCCAGGCAATCATCGACGCCGGCTTCCACCACCGTGACGTCTAGGTCCGCGAATTCAGCCGCAAACGGGGAAGGATCGGTGAGATCCGTTTTGGTCAGGCACAGGACCGGGTGCACGTTGCCGACGAAGGCGGCGATGAGTGCTCGTTCGACAAAGCCCGACCGCGGTGGGGGATCAGCGACTGCGGTAACGATGAGCATGCGGTCCGCATTGGCTACGACGATGCGCTCATAAGGGTCGGTGTCATCCGCGGTGCGGCGCAGCACCGACGTGCGATCTTCTAGCTTTACGATGCGGGCCAGCGTGTCCTTGCGGCCGGTGGTATCGCCGACGACGCCTACACGGTCACCCACCTCGACAGCGGTGCGGCCTAGCTCGCGGGCGCGCATAGCGGTGACTAGCGGGCCGTCGTCAAGCGCTACGCCCCACCGTCCGCGATCCTTGGTCACCACCATGCCGAACCTGGCGTCCTTGTGCTTGGGGCGGTCCTTCGTACGCGGGCGGGAGCCTTTGCCAGGACGGATTCGGACATCGGACTCGTCATAGGAGCGAGCGTTCCTAGCCACGGTTTCCCTCCAGCATCTGCTCCCACATGCCGCTAAAGCCTGGCAAGGTCTTGGACGTGGTCTCGATGTCCTCGACCTCCACGTCTGGCACGCGCAGACCGATGATGGCGCCAGCGGTAGCCATGCGGTGGTCGGCGTAGGAATGCCACTTTCCGCCGTGGAGGGGTGCGGGTTCGATAAGCAGGCCGTCGTTAAGCTCAGTGACGTTGCCGCCTAAGCCGTTGATTTCCGCAGCGAGTGCAGCAAGCCTATCGGTCTCATGCCCGCGCAGGTGTGCAATACCAGTAAGCCGGGAAGGAGTGTCCGCCAGAGCGCATAGGGCGGCGACAGTAGGCGTGAGTTCGCCGATGTGGCCCATGTTGAGCTCAACGCCGTGGATCTGGCCATCAGATGCGCCAATCACCGTCACGGCGTCCGCGGTTTGCTCGATGTGCGCGCCCATGGTGGTGAGGATGTCGCGGATGGCATCGCCCGGCTGCGTGGTTTCCTCTGGCCATTGGGGGATGGTGATGCGGCCACCAGCGACTGCTGCCGCGGCCATAAATGGGGTGGCGTTAGATAGGTCAGGCTCGATGCGCCAGTCTCGCCCCGCGATTGGCCCTGGGTGAACCGTCCATTTGTTCTGGCCTTCTTCGACCTCGATGCCGGCCTCGCGCAGCATCGCGCACGTCATCTCGATGTGCGGCAGGGACGGAAGGGGACCGCCCTCGTGCTTTACGGTGATGCCCTTTTCAAAGCGCGCACCGGAAAGTAGGAGTCCGGAGACGAACTGGGAGGAGCCGGAGGCGTCGACAGTAACTGCGCCGCCTTCAGGGACGGCCAAGGACGTGATGGTAAATGGCAAGCTATCGCCTTCTACCTCGACGCCGAGATCGCGCAGCGCATTCAAAATGGTGGACATGGGGCGCTGGCGGGCCTGTGGGTCACCGTCGACATGAACGGGTCCGTTCGCAAGTGCTGCTACAGGTGGCAGGAAACGCATGACTGTGCCGGCTAGGCCGCAATCGATGTTTGCACCATGCAGTGGCCCAGGGGTGACGTGCACATCGTTGCCTACGTGTTCAAAGGCGACGCCCATGTTGGTCAATGCCGCCTCCATGAGGCGGGTATCGCGTGATTGCAGAGGATAGCGCAGGATGGACGGCCCGTCTGCCAACGCCGCCAGAATGTAGGCGCGGTTGGTAATTGACTTAGAACCCGGCACGGGCTGTTCCCAGTCCAGGGGAGCGGATGCGAGCGGGGCGGACCAATACAAAGACATGTAGTCCATAATAAAGGGCATGTGCGGAAGATTTGTTTTGTTTACCGAGTCTCTGCTCGATGAAGTAGGCAAGTGGGAGGGAATCGAGGAAGTTCACGCTCCCGAAGGGCTGCCCCCTGCGCGCTATAACATTGCGCCTACCCAGCCGGTAGCCATCGTGCGCGTCCAAGAGCGCGCTGCGCGTGTGGAGCCTGCACGCTGGGGCCTGCTTCCGCATTGGAAGAAGGACTTGGATGGCTCACCCCTGTTTAACGCGCGCGCTGAGACCGTGGCTACCAAGCCTTCCTTCCGTGAGGCCTTCAAGCACAATCGCTGCATCATTCCGCTCGATGGTTATTACGAGTGGAAGGCTGAGAAGCCAAGCCCCGGCGGAGGGGTAAAGGTGAAGGGGAAGAAGACTCCGTACTACGTGACCGGGCCGGAAGGCATGTTGTTTGCCGCTGGGCTGTGGGCGACTGGCATGGAGCGGCTTTCGGCCACAATGATCACCACGGAAGCCACCGAAGAGATGGCGTGGCTGCATGGGCGCCTGCCTAAGTTTCTGACTGCGGAGGAGATCGGCGCGTGGCTGGCAGGTGAGCCGCTGCTAGAGCCATCCAACGTGACTGGGTTTGAGGCGCGTCCCGCAGACCCTGCGGTGGGTAACGTGCGCAACGATTACGCGGAACTCATCGCTGAGCAGCCGCCGACGTCGTTGTTCTAGGAGTCGGCCACGAGGTCGGCAAAGGTGACGTCGAGGACTTGAGGGAGAGCCTCGGCGTTCATTTCAATATCGAGGCCACGGCGCCCGCCGGAGAAGAAGATGGTGTCGAAGAGGATGGCCGTCTCATCCATTGCGGTGGGGAGCACGTTCTTTTGGCCCAACGGGGAGATGCCGCCGGGGATGTAGCCGGAAGACTTGGAAGCGTCCTTGGGATCGGCCATGGTGGCCTTTGAAGCCCCAAACACCGCTGCGGCCTTCTTGAGACTCAACTGATGGGAGACGGGCAGGACACAGACTGCGAGTTCCCGCTTTGGTCCCTTGCCTGCGGTGAGATCGATGACCAAGGTCTTGAAGATACGTTCGGGATCAATTCCTAGTGCTTCTGCCGCGTGATCACCGAAGTGATCGGAGCCACCTTCAAAAGTAGACACCTCGTGCGGGATACCTGCTTCTTCCAGAAGCTTGAGAGCCGGGGTAGCAGAGTGCGGTGTTTTCTTCGACTTGGACATAAACGGCATATTAGTAGGCGGCTTAAACCAAGCAGTTAGGATGGTAGGCGTGGCTACAGAAACGATAAGTGCCAAGGAGCGCCAGCGCCTCTTTGAGGAGCAGGCGCTACCTTTGCTCGACCAGCTCTACGGTGGCGCCATGCGGCTGACCCGTAATCCGCAGGATGCCGAGGATCTCATCCAAGAGACCTACCTTAAGGCCTATAACAATTTTGGTTCCTTTAAACAGGGCACCAATTTGAAGGCATGGCTTTACCGCATCATGACCAATACCTACATCAACTCCTATCGCAAGGCTAAGCGCCGTCCGGCGGAGTCTTCTGCAGATGAGCTCAGCGATTTTCAGCTTTACACGACCTCAGGACATGATTCAACGGGCCTTGAGTCAGCAGAAGTTGAGGCGCTCAAACTCATGCCGGACTCGACGATTTCTGAGGCAATGAATGACTTGCCTGAGGACTATCGCATGGTGGTTTACTACGCCGATGTTGTGGGATTGGCGTACAAAGAGATCGCCGAAATCATGGATACGCCCCTCGGAACGGTGATGAGTCGACTCCACCGTGGAAGAAAATTGCTACGCGTTGCGTTGAAGGACGTAGCAAGAGAAGTAGGCATCGGTCTCAATCACCCAGACATGGAGGAGAAGTAATGAGCAACGCGACAGGAAACAACTGCGGTGCGTGTAATTCTCCCGAGGTCCAGGCACTATTCTGCGAGCTCTTGGATGAGCGCACGAGTTATGCGCGAGCCCTTGAGATTCGCGAGCACATTGCTAGGTGCGACGAGTGCCAGTCCCGTCTAGAAAGCGAAGAAGTGGTGCGCGCCCTGGTGCGGAAATGTTGCTCTGGTACTAAAGCGCCGCAATCGCTGCGCCGACGCATCACCGTGGAAATTACTCACACTGAGGTGACCTGGGGCTAGAAGCGTCAACTCCGGGCGCAGCCCAAGCCGCAGAAGACCGGGGCGTAAAGCAAAAGGCTCGCTCCCACGAGGGGAGCGAGCCTTTATGTGCTGCTTATTTATGCGCTAGGACGCTTGCCGTGGTTTGCACTCTTCTTACGGCGATCCTTGCGCTTACGACCACGCTTAGACATGGGCGGCCTCCTTGCTAATAGGTGAGCGGATAATTTACTTACCCACTGACTTTAGTGTTTGGATACACCGGTGGGGAAATCGGGCTAGGTTTATTGAATTTTCTTGAGTCTTAGACGGTGACTCGTGCGCGGCCGCGACCGCGGTTGCGACGACGCTTGAGAGCGCGGCGCTCCTCTTCGGACATACCGCCCCAGACACCAGCGTCCTGGCCGGACTCAAGTGCCCACTTCAGGCAGGAAGTGGCAACTGGGCAGCGATTGCAGACCAGCTTGGCCTTTGCGATTTGGGTAAGTGCAGGGCCGGAGTTGCCGACTGGGAAGAACAGCTCTGGGTCTTCGTCGCGGCAAACGGCTTCGTGGCGCCAATCCATGATTGAAATCTCCTAACAAAATTTAGACAGCATGACATATCCTTGCAGCCCATGGGAATGGGGCACAGCAAATGTCGGGGAAGAAAGTAAATCGGTCTGCGTTCAGTGGGGCTCTGTCTCGAGGTAGAGCCAGCGTCGACGCCGCCATGATTTACTTGGTGTTTACTCGAAGTTTTCTCCAAGTTACGGACCGCTTAAACGGCTCGTTGTTTTGCTACTTGAAAATCATGACATGTTTACCTCGATCCCGCTAGGGTTCGGGGGTAAATTGTGGCAAAGCTCACTATGCTTAGGGCGAGTGAGACGCAAAAAGGGGCGATAGTTTTCCTGTAAGAAATCTGTCAGAACTTCGATAAGCAGGATCTTTAGCATGTTTTTGGTGAGTGTGGTGACTTGGATCGCGTCAAATCCGGGTAGGTGGGTTTGCCCCCGAAGCGAAGCGGGGATGAGTTTTAGCCTTAATTAAGTGTTTCCTGAGCGTCGGTGGGCGAAGGTCTGGTGTTGGGTTTCGGTATTCAAATTAGAACGAGCCAAAGCCTTAGGAATCGTTCGGCTTAGGTAAACTGTGGCCCGTGAGTGAAGAGAATAAGAAGAAGTCATCTGCACGCGCGCAAGCCCAAACGGCAGCAAAGAACAATCCGGTAGGCGCTCCGCTTTCCGTCCTTGTGGCCGCCGGAATCGCAATTGTGCAGTCTGTAGCTGTAATGGCTTTTGGCATTTTTCTTATCGTGCGCGAACTCAGCGGCGCCGAGAATGCTTCGATGGTTTCTGAGGCGGGCGCGCTGAAGTTCGTTGGACTCGGAACAGCCATCTTTATCTTCATCGTTTTCGGCTTCGTTATCATCGGTTCTCTCGCCTTTGTCAAGGGAAAGCGATGGGGAAGGGGAGCCGTAGTCCTCGTTGAATTTATCCTGGCGGCCAGCGCATTTCAGATGTTTAGTGGCGGCTCGTCAGTACTTGGCACAATAACGCTGTTGAGCGCTATTGCTGCCTTGTACTTCCTGATGTTCGTCCCGGCTTCGTCCCAGTGGGCAGAAGCCAACTTCTGATTTAGCAGACGCTACTAGAGTGCGGTGAGCCCAACAGCGGTTTCGCCCCGTTGTTCAACGATGGTGGTTCCTGCGATCGTCAAAAAGACAGGGCCGGTGTAGCCGCCACGATCAATCTTGATGGTCCGCTCGGTCTTACCTGTGGACCAATCAACTACAGCGATGCCCTTTTCAGTAGGCATGAGCAAGCGCTCGCCGAGAGCAACACCGGTGCCGATGGCATCCTCTAGAACATGGTCAACCTTCAATTCCGAAGGAGTAAACAGGTACAAACGCTCTCCATCGAACCAAGACATGTGGTGTGGCAGGTCAGCTGTCGCTGGAGCATAAGGCGTGGAAGCGTTAGTCACATCTGGTGATGCGGCGACTTCAGTAGAGGCGATTGTATTGCCGGACTTGTCATAAGACTCAATACGCGGCTTTTCGCCTGGCTGATAAACCGCGGCGGACTCCTGGCCTACTGCGACCAATCGGGATCCCTCGTTGGCCATTCCAATGTTGGCGGTGACCTCAGGTTTGCGCGAATCCTCTGGGGTGGCGCCTACCAGGCGCAGCCACGTAACTGAGGCGTCATCGGGGCAGGTTTCAGTTAAGGCGAGGTTTTCGGTTCGAGTGAGGGCCGAATTGATGCTGCAGTCCTCATGCTCCTGCATGTCGGGCTCCTGCTTTGCCTGCACGTCACCGTATTCGATGGTGCGCACCATGTCTGAGCGCCACAGATCAATGCGATCTGTAGACACCGTGCCCACACGGTCGTTGGAGGAGATCGGAATGACCTCTTCAGAGTTAATCGCGCTGCGGGTATCGGAGTATTGGCCCGTTGCGGCATTGATAGCTACGGTGTCACCGCATCCAGCATTGTTACGGTACGTTGCTACAACCTTGTCCCACGCGCTACCCAATGAACACAGCTCTGTGTTTTTGCGGGTGTAGTGCCATTTCTCCTTGCCGTTTACATCAGAAGCAATGATCGTATCGCCTTCGTGGGTGATCAGAAGCCCCTGGGAGGCGAGTGCACGATGCTGTCCGGGAACCGTCTGGTTGGGTAGCTCGAAGGCAATTTTGAAATTTTTAGGAGCTTGCGCAAGGACTTCTACCTGGTCAGGCGCAGCGGTAGCCACGGGAGCGAGTTCGGAGTCGCGAATATCGGCGGTGAAATATGCACCTCCCACAGCGATAGCGCAAACGGCGGCGATAGCGCCGGTTATCTTCCAGTCAGTCGCGGTGGCGCGAAGGATGGGGGTCTTGCTCATCGGCGGTGGCTCCTTGAACGGCGAGTTCGGGTTGTTGTGGCGTGGGTCTTTGGGGTATCCCGCAACTTAGCTGTCCCGATAACCTTTGTCGCAGGGCCAACTGATTCTTTAACTCCCTCCGGGAAGCCTAAAGCTGCGGAGAGTTCCGGGGAGGTGCTAAACCACTGAGGTGGCTCAGGTTCGCCGAGGCCAAGCTCGTCATTGATTACTTGCCACTTGCCGAGCTCGTCATAGCCTACGAGCGTAACAGCGGTGCCGGTGTGCCCTGCGCGGCCAGTGCGTCCGATTCGGTGCACGAAGGTCATAGGATCATCTGGAACCTGGTAGTTGATGACGTGAGTGACGTCGTCGACGTCGATACCGCGCGCTGCCACGTCGGTCGCGACTAGGATTTCCACCTTGCCCTCGCGGAAAGCATTGAGGGACTTTTCGCGGGCGGCCTGACCCAGGTCACCGTGCACTGCGCCGACCCGGAAACCACGGCGTGCGAGCTCATCCGCTACCTCGGCAGCGGAGCGCTTGGTGCGGGCGAAGATGATGGTCTTGCCGCGGCCTTTAGCTTGTAGCGCGCGGGAGATGATGGCGAGCTTGTCCATGCGGTGTGCCTGGAACGTGACTTTGCGGGTGGACTCGTGCGTTTGGTTCTCGTCACCAGATTCCGCCCGGATGTGAATAGGCCGGTTCATGAAAGTGCGTGCGAGCGTCAGGATAGGGCCGGGCATCGTGGCGGAGAAGAGCATGGTTTGGTGTTTGTTGCCATGCAGCAGTTCGAGGATTTTCTCGATGTCCGGCAAGAAGCCTAGATCGAGCATCTCGTCGGCTTCATCCAAAACCAAGATGGCCACGTGGTCGAGCTGGAGATGGCCCTGCTGTGCCAAGTCCAAAAGACGGCCGGGAGTGCCGACGATGACGTCGACGCCCTTTTCCAAGAGCTTGATTTGCTCCTCATACGGCCGGCCGCCATAAATGGTAGCCAGGCGCAGCGGGAGGTTCTGAGAGGCCAGGGTGAGGTCTTCGCCGACCTGGACGGCTAGCTCACGAGTAGGGACCACAATGAGGGCGCGCGGGGTGCCGTCGAGTTCTTCAATATCAGCGTCATCAAAAACGCGATCGAGCACAGGGACGCCGAATCCCAGCGTCTTACCCATGCCGGTGCGTGCTTGGCCAATGAGGTCTTGTCCGCCCAGCGCGATCGGAAGAGTGAGCTCTTGAATCGCAAACGTGCGCACAATACCGCGGCTGGCCAGGGCATCTACGATCTCTGCTGCCACTCCAAGGGCGGCGAAAGTAGGTGGTTGCGTGGTCTCAGACTGTTGAAATGACACACCTCGATAGTAGCGGGTGGGGCTATAGTGGGGCCATTAGAACCAATTCGAGCACAACTACCTCTCGCAAGGAGAATACAAGAAACATGGATATTAAGATCGGATTCGCAGACACCGCTCGTGAGCTCGTCATCCGCGCGGATGGTACTCAGGAAGAACTGGCCGCAAAGATTAATGGTGCACTTGCTGACAACTCCACCCTGGAGCTGGAAGATTCCAAGGGACGCAAGTTCATCGTCCGCACTGACCGTGTGGTTTACGCAGAGATCGGCGTCGCCAAGGCACACACCGTCGGTTTTGCAGGTGCCTAAACCTCGATACTCATGATGCGTCCGCATTCATAGTGCCGCATCGACTTCACTAAGGCTTCTGGCTTCTAGCCGCGTGAGTTAGAGCACGAATTAGAGAAGGCGCATCCCACAGCAGAGTAATTCCGCTCGAGTGGGGTGCAGAAGGTAATCTATTTCCTTATGGAATTACCTGTGGATAACTCGCAACGCGCCCCACGTCATCCGCATCGCAAACCCGAACAAAGCAATTGGTTAGTAAGGTTTGCTCACGAATACGGCTGGTGGCGCGTTGTTGCGATTCCCGTGATGATAGTGCTGACTATCTGGGTTATCGCAGACGTGATTGACGCGACCACAGGCACGGACGGCACTCAGGTCGCGCAGACCAGTCAGTCGCCGCAGCCCGAGCCTTCCGAGAAGCTGGGCCCCGACCCAGCTGATGCCGGTGACATAAAGGCAGCCAAGGACCAACTTCCCGCAGGCGGTGACTTCACCGAAGCTGGCGATGACACCTACCGTGATGCGGGTCCAGCCGGCGCACACGCAGGCAAAGGCGGCAAAACCGTAGTTCGCTACTCCGTGGAGATCGAAAACGGCGTTAACACTATTGCCTATGGCGGCGACTCCGCCTTTGCGGCTATGGTCGATGCCACCCTCGGTGATCCACGCGGTTGGACCTCAACCGGGGATTTCGAATTCATTCACGTTGCGGCCGACGATAAGCCTGACACGCGGATTCGGCTGACTTCTTTGGCCACGACTGCGAAGCTGTGTGGCGCGCAGCTCAACACCGAAACGTCGTGTCATACCGGCATCACTGGAGAGTCCACGGTGAACCTCAACGAGTCCCGCTGGGTACGCGGCGCCGTTCCTTTTGAAGGCGACCTTGGCAATTACCGCCAGTACCTCATTAACCACGAATTTGGCCATGCAATCGGTTACGCTTCCCACCAGGCCTGCGGCGGCGAAGGCAAGCTCGCTCCCGTCATGATGCAGCAGACGCTGAGCTTAAATAACGCCGAGTTGCACGAAAAGGACTCCAAAGAGATCTACCCTGATGAGGATGTGACCTGCGAGCCCAACCCGTGGCCTTATCCGAATCCACGCATCAAGGATCCGCACAATCCGGAATAGGAGAACCCAATGTTGCTTCCCCCAGAACACGTGTTGTCCGCCTTCCACGCGGAGGCGAATTTCCGCCAGATCCGCGGCGAGGTCTTGGGTCCGGAATGGGACCACGGTATCAAGGTAGGCGACGTCGTCTATGCCCGTGCCAATGAATGGTCGGGGTGGTCCGCCAAGGTCCGGGAGAAGATGTCCTTAGCGGGTGCACGAGTCGTGCGTCCGGTGCTTACGACTGACGCGCGCTATACCGCTGCTGGGTGGAAGGCCAATCAGTACGTTCCTGGCCAGCTGCGCGGACGCGTTGATGAGACTGCGCAAATGGCGTTGCGTTTGAACGAAGCGATGTCAACCGTGCCTCTGCCCAACGTGGGGCAGCGCGACGACGTATTCGCACGTGCTGAGCGTGCCGCGTGGGATGAGACGGGGGAGGCCTATTCTGATGCCGACCTCGCAGGAATTCCGGTAGGTATTGCGCACGTCGATGTTCTCGGAACCACCATCTTTGCGGATACAAATCCGCCTGCGCTTGTCGACGTCGTGCCATCCGCGGCGCCCCGTCCAGTTGGCTGGAGCGCCGCGCTGGTCATCGTCGATGGCCTCATCGCGGACGTTGTGGATGACGGCATCTGCAACCGCTTTGGGCACGTTCCAGGAATGTCCCAGCTTCTGCTGCGTGCCTCGGCTTATCGCCGTTACGTCAATAACCTGCACCCGCAGTCGAAGACGACCACGCGTTCGAACATTGAAAGGGTTGAAGCTCTGCTCGTGTCCAGGTCATCTGAAATACTGAACGGGTGAGTTACGATCCCCGTTCTACCGCCCGCGCAGGCGTCGTCTTGCCGCCTTCCCCTCAAGTCCGTCTAGTCCCGCGTACTTCCCAGCGCAGCTCGCGTTCCTGGGATTTTCCGCTGCCTGAAACAGGCAGATGGCGCGTGACGGGTACGGCGGGTTCCGGTGTCTCGAGCCTGCTTGTCGACGTTGTCTTGAACAAGCTGAGCTCCGGCGCTGACCCCTCGGGGATCTTGGTGGTCTCCACCTCGAAGGAATCTGGTTCGATCCTGCGGCGCGAGCTGGCGCAGCACTTGGAAGATTACGCGGCGCAGGCATCGATGGTGCGCTCGGTGCACTCCTTGGCCTTCGCACTGCTGCGGACAATCTCAGAAGAAGAGATTCGTCTCATCACCGGCGCTGAGCAGGATGCGGTCATCCGTGAACTACTGGAGGGCCAAGCAGAAGAGAATCGTGGTAGCTGGCCCGCGGAGGTCCGCCCAGCCATGACCTTCGTGGGGTTTGCCCGGCAGTTGCGTGACTTGCTGCTGCGTGCCATCGAGCGTGGCAAGGGCCCGCATGAGCTCATGGAGTTGGGGCAAAAGTACCAGCAGCCTATGTGGACCGCGGCAGGCGAGTTCCTACTCGAGTACGAACGCACGCAGCAGCTGGCTGGTCTGCATTCTTACTCTGCAGCAGAGCTCGTCAACGAGGTCTTGTTGCACTCGGAGTTGGTGGAGAAGCATCCGTGGCACACCATCATCGTGGATGATGCGCAGCTGCTGGACCCGACCTCGGGCAAGCTCATCGAGGGGCTCTCTTGCAGCACAGAGCTGACTGTGGTGGCGGGGGACCCTGACCAAGCCGTCTTTGCTTTCCGAGGCGCCAACTCGGAGTTCTTGACCTCCTTCCCAGCGGAACATGAGCTGGTGTTGGAGGAACCTCGGCGTCGTCCAGCGCCTGCATGCATCAGCATCGTGGATTCGCGCTCGACCCTGCGCGACGTTGTTGCGGATGCTGTCCGGCGCCGCCATTTGGAAGATGAGGTGCCGTGGCGGGAGATCGCGGTGATTGTGCGTTCTACTGGTGACATTGGCCAGGTGCGCAGGACCCTCCTGGCGGCCGGCGTGCCGGTGCACATCAACCCCACGGACGTTATTTTGGCGGAGCAGCGCCTAGTCAAGTCTATTTTGCTGGCGCTGCGCGCATTGGACCATGAGTTGAGCAACACCGAGTTGGAGGAGCTTGTCACGGGACCTGTCGGTGGTGCGGACCCGGTGACGTTGCGGCGCCTCATTCGTGGACTGCGTAGGTGGGCGCCGCAGTCCCGCGGTATCGATTCCTTGCGGGCGCTGTTGGAAGGCGAACTGCCGGACTTTAGAGGTCTGCTTACCGAACGCGAACAGACCATCCTGGAGCGTATCCGCTCGATCCTGGATGCAGGCCGTGCAGCACTGCGTGCACAGGCCTCTATCGAGGAAACCCTGTGGGAAGTGTGGAACGCCACTGGCCTCGACGCGCGTTTGCAGGCCGCGGCCTTGCGCGGTGGTGCCACGGGCTCGCAGGCAGACCGCGACTTGGACGCGATGATGTCGCTCTTCGACGCGGCCGGTGACTATTCGGAGCGCCGTCCTGGTGCGTCCCTGGAGGCTTTCCTGCGGCATATCGAGGAACAGGAGCTACCTACGGGCGTGCGTGATCGCCGAACCGCAATTCCGCAGGCGGTAGAGGTAATTACCGCGCACGGTGCAGTGGGACGCGAGTGGGACACCGTGGTTATTGCAGGTGCGCAGGAAGGAACCTGGCCCTCGTTGGGCGAGACCGGTTCCGTCTTTGGGCAGGAGGATCTCATCGACTTGCTGGATAAAGGCATCGCGCCGGGCACACCGGTGAGTCATGTGGCCAGCCGCTTGAGGGAGGAGCGCCGCTTGTTCCACGTCGCTACCACCCGTCACCGCAGGCGCCTGCTCATCGCAGCTGTCGACGCCCCCGAGGCCGCTGTGCCTGAGGAACCATCCCGCTTTGTGGGGGAGTTTGCGCTGAGCGGCTCTGTCGACGTTCCTGGTGCGCAGACGCGCCGGGAGGCAACCAAGCGCCTGCGTGCGGCACAGTTGCCGCGGGAGCTCGGCCTTGCAGTCCCCGAACCTGCGCCGGTGTCGGTGCGTGCGGAACGCGAGATCGACCCACTCGATGTGGCTGTGCTTTCGGTGCCGTCCTTTGTGGCGCAGTTGCGTCGGGTTGTGGTGAGCGCTTCCAGCGGTGAGGCAGAGCGCAGTCAGGCAGCCCGCCAGTTGGCGCGCTTGGCTAAGGCAGGAGTACCCGGTGCCCATCCAGAGAGCTGGTGGGCTGCGCGTTCGGTGGCCACGGATGTCCTTGCAGACATGGAAGAGGCCGTGGCGGTGGGGCGCGTTTCGCCGTCTCGTGTCGAGGCCTTGCTGAATTGTCCGCTCAGCGCCATCTTGGGCAACCTCGCGGAAGAGGAGTCCACGCCGATGCACCTCATTCGCGGCACCATGGCGCATGCCTACCTAGAAGCGTTGGGCAGGGGAATCGAACCTGAACTGGGTAAGAAAATGGTTATGGAGGCTTTTGCTTCCATCGTGGATGGGCCCGGATGGAAGATGCGCAGCGATATGGCTGCCTTCGAGCGGCTTATCGACCGCACCCACCAGTGGGCTATGAACTCCGAGTCCTCCTTTGAGCTCATTGGCGTTGAGGTTCCCGTCTCCGTGGAAGTCCTGCCTGGCATTACCGTTGCTGGTTACATGGATCGCCTAGTCAAGGCTGGGGATGACTACATGGTGGTTGACCTCAAGACGGGCAACAGCGCTGTGACCGCAAAGCAGGCCAAGGAAAATCCACAGCTGATGACGTATCAGTTGGCTTTGGAACGCGGTGAACTTGTCGGTGTTGTGGACGCAGACGACGCGGAAGCAGGGGAGAACCCCGGCTCTTCGCCGGTCATCCGTACTGGTGAAGGCTTGCCGCGTGGTGGCGGTGTATTGGTCTATCCCGCCCATGACAGCGTCAAGATCACAACGCGCGACCAAGCAGCGGTGCCGCCGGAAGAGCTTGCGGCCTTCGCCGAAAAGCTGCCGGCGCTCGTTGCAGAATTACATAGTGAGCGCTTGACCGCGCGCGAGAATGATTCTTGTGATCGCTGCGCTATTCGCTCTATTTGCCCAGTACAAGCCGAGGGAAAGCAGGTCTCTGATGAATTCGCAGTCTAATCTTCTCAGCCCGGCAGAGCTTTCCACGGCCCTGGGCAAGGCGTTTCCGCCGACGCCGGAGCAAGCCAGGGTAATCGAGGGCGAGCTCGGACCAAAGCTCGTGGTGGCGGGTGCCGGTGCGGGCAAGACCGAGACGATGGCTTCGCGCGTGGTCTATTTGGTGGCCAACGGCATGGTGGCGCCGGAAAAGGTCTTGGGTCTGACGTTTACCCGCAAGGCCGCGCAGCAACTCGAGCAACGTATTCGCAAGCAGCTCATCAAGTTGCGTGACTCGGGAATCGTGCAGCCTGGTACGGCCGCGGCCGAGGCTTTGGAAAATATCGCGCCAAAGGTTGCCACCTATGACTCCTACGCGGGTGACTTGGTGCGTGAATACGGTTTGCTCATGCCTGTGGAGCCGACAGCGCGCATCATTACCGATGCTGAGCGCTACGCCATCGCACACGACGTGGTGGTCAATTACGGCGGCAAGCTGTCGGCCTCGCAATCGTTGGGCCACGTGACGGATACCTTGCTCAAACTGGCGCAGGCCATGGACAACGGCTTGTTGGACCCAGACGAGATCCGCGAGCATGCACGGATTTTCACAGCCACCGCTTATGACCTAGAAAAGACTAGGAGGAATGGTCCGGAGTTTACCCGTGATCTCCAGAAATTCCTTGATAAGCAGCAGTTGCGCGTGGAGTATCTGCCACTGGTGGAGGCCCTCAAGGAAGAGCAGGCCGCTCGTGGCGTGATTACCTTCGGTGAGCAAATGGCTATTGCCGCGGCCTTAGCGGAGAGCCATCCGCAGGTGGGCGAGCAGCAGAGCCAGCGATTCAACGTCGTCATGCTGGACGAGTACCAGGACACCTCCCATGCTCAGCGCGTGTTGCTGCGCTCCTTGTTCGGCGGGGTCCGCCCCGATGTTTCGGTGACCGCAGTGGGCGACCCTATGCAGTCCATTTATGGCTGGCGCGGTGCCACGGCAGAAAACCTTGCTGCCTTCGTTGAGGACTTCCCTCAATCAGACGGTTCGCCGGCGCCGAAGGATCAGCTCACCATTTCGTGGCGTAACCCGCAGCAAACGCTGACGCTGGCTAACGACGTCGCCGGGCACCTGTTTGCGGAAACCGGCGGGCCGCGCCCAGTTGATGAATTGTCGCCGCGCGATAACGCCCCAGAAGGCGAGGTGAAGTTGGCCTACTTCGCCAGCGAAAACGAGGAACGTGAGTTCGTAGCGAATCACCTCAAGGCGCAGCTGGATGCGTGCGAGGATCCGAGCCGCTTTAGCGCGGCGGTTCTAGTGCGCACCAACAAACAATCGCCGCTCATTTCTCAAGCCTTGGATGCAGTCGGCGTGCCCAATGAAATCGTTGGTTTGGGCGGACTGCTTTGGCAGCCTGAGATCCAAGACCTCATTGCTGTAGCGACCATTCTCCTGCGCCCGCAGGACACCAATGCTGCCTTGCGCGTTCTCACCGGCCCGATGTGTGGGCTGGGTGTGAAGGATCTCAAGGAGCTGCTGGCTCGCCAACGCAATCTGGCGGGGGCAAGTGATGAATCCGCAGGCCGTCTTCGCTGGGAAGGCGGCGATCCTGTCGAGCACCTTGCCGCGCAGCTGGCTGAACTCACCAAGGAGGACACGAGCCAGGTCTTGGGCCTTGCCGACGCCCTCGCAGATTTGGGAGAGCGGGAGCGCTACAGCGCGGCTGGCCTTGCTCGCATGGAAGAGCTTTCAGCGAAGCTGCGTCATCTGCGTACCTACTCGCTGAGCAAGTCACTGAGCGATCTCTTTGCAGACATCGAGGCGATGTTTAATATTCGCACCGAGGTGCTGGCAAACGGACAGCAGGGCGGGACGACGCACCTTGATACATTCGCCGACATTGTCGCCGGATTCCATGGGGACTCCTTGGGCGCACTTCTGGACTACCTCTCCATGGCGCGTGAGCACGAAGACGGACTGACCCCGGGCGAGGTTCCAGCTGTTGACGGTCGCGTGCAAATCATGACCGTGCACAAGTCCAAGGGCCTGGAGTGGAAGCACGTGTGCGTGCTACACGCTGACTCCAGCAGTTACAAGGCCCAGGCGGAGACCTTCCTCACGCTCGTGGAAAAGGCGCCCACTGATGCGGACGTCATTGAGCTTGAGCCCGATGCTGTCAAGCGCTCGGCATTTGGAAAGGCCTGCGAAGCCTATAAAGAATCGGTCCGCCAGAACCAGCGGGAAGAGGCTGCTCGCCTGTTCTATGTTGCGATGACGCGTACCGAGTCCACCCTGACCGTTACTGGTTCAGGCACCAACCGCAAAGGTGGCAAGGCACAAAAAGGACCTTATGAATACCTGGAGCTGTTGCGCGAGAAACACTCGGACCTGGTCAGCCACTGGGACGTTCCAGCGACTCCTGAGGAGGCCGAGGCGCTCACCACCCTTCGTGAGGGCACGTTCCCGTCGCTGCGCGCTAACCCGGATGCGCTGCGCGGTGCTGATCTCGTGCTGGACGCAATGGAGGAGCTGCCGACATTGCGGGCGGGGGAGACCTTCGAGTTGTGGGAGCAAGAAGCCGGAGCCCTCATCGAGGAATACGCCGCGCTTAAGGCCCCTGTGGTTGATGTGGAGCTGCCGACTGAGCTGACCGCCTCCGACATGGTGTCTTTGAGCTCCGATCCCATTCAGTTCGCGCGCCGCCAACGCCGCCCAGTGCCCTTCAAGCCGAACGCCTACGCGAAGCGCGGTACCGCCTTCCACGCGTGGCTGGAGGAGCGGTTCGGTTCGCCAGCCTTGCTGTCTGAAAACGAGCTGCCTGGTTCTGATGAGCAGCCAGAGCAAGACCTGGAATCACTAAAGGATGCATTCTTGAACTCGCCGTGGGCGCAGCGCACCCCAGAATATGTCGAAGCACCCTTTGAAATCACCATCGGTGAGTCGGTCGTCCGCGGCCGAATGGATGCCGTATTCCGTGAAGCCGACGGAACCTGGCTCATCGTGGACTGGAAGACTGGCCGTCCGCCTGCCGGTGCAGCGATGCGCGCCGCCGAGATCCAGCTCGCCGTCTATGCAGAGGCTTGGCGGCGAGTACATAAGGCGGCGAATGTACGCGCTGCTTTCTTCTATGTCCGTGATGGTTATTTCTTCGAACCGCGTAATTTGCCCACTGGAAAGGAGCTAGTAGAACTCCTTGAATCGTCAGTTTCAGGTCAGGCGGGCTAAGGTATTGAGCCGGTCCGGAAACCGAGTCATCGGGTCATCGCGGTCTATGCATTCTGTCCGCTGTGCAAAATCGTTTAGACTCGGAGAACCCCGGATCGCTCAACGAGGTAAGTAATAAAAGGAAGACAGAACTTCAGTGCCGAAACAAAGTGCGAAGCGCATTAGACGCCGCTTCAAAGCGCGCTTTATGCCGCAGATTGAGCTGACTTCACAGCCCGACCACGCACTCATTGACGTGATCACTGTTCCGCGTGCGGTCAGCGACAGCCCGTGGAGGCAGCTGGGCAGCCGCGTGCTGTGGGCTCTAGCGCTTCTGGTTTTTGTCACCGTCGTGGTCTACTTCGATGGCGACGGATATAGCGAGGACCTGTCGCTGCTCGATGCTTCCTATTACGCAGCGGTCTCCCTGACCACAGTGGGCTATGGTGACATCGTCCCGGTCACGCCGCAAGCTCGCTTCATTAACCTTCTGATTGTCACGCCAGCCCGCCTGGTCTTCCTTGTTTTGTTGGTCGGCGCAACGTTGTCAGTGCTGACAGACAAAGCACGCCGTACATTTGAAATCCAGAATTGGAGAAAGCAATTGCGCAACCACACAGTTGTCATCGGTTACGGCACCAAGGGTGCGGGAGCGGTCGCTGCTTTGCTGGCTGATGATGTCCCGGCTTCCCAGATCGTGGTCATCGATACCAATCGAGCCTCCCTGGCCAACGCAGAGCACCACGGCCTGGTCACCATCTATGGCTCCGGCACCAAGCAGGACGTCCTCCGCATCGCGGGCGTCGAAAATGCCTCCTCTGTGGTGGTCACACCGTCCACAGACGATACCGCTGTGCTGTGTACTCTGTCGGTCCGCGAGCTGAACCCGAGGGCGAAGATCGTGGCCTCCGTGCGTGAGTCCGAGAACCGCCACCTGCTGCGCCAGTCCGGTGCCGATTCCGTGGTTACCTCCGCCGAGACCGCCGGCCGCCTGCTTGGTCTTGCCACCGTGACGCCGACCGTGGTGGAGATGATGGAAGACCTGCTCTCCCCGAACGAGGGCTTCTCCGTTGCCGAGCGCCCCGTGCGCGAATTTGAGGTTGGCTCCAACCCGCGCCACCTCGCTGACATCGTGCTTGCTGTGCTGCGAAACAACGAGCTACACCGCGTCGATACCGCCGATGCTTACTCGCTTAAGCCTGGCGACCGCCTGCTCTACATCAAGCACGAGATGGAGCAAGCCAACGAAGAAGAGGACGAAGAAGAATAGTGTTTCTGCCTGTCACCGAGACCAACCGCGTACCAGTTGATTTCCAAGGCGCCCCGGTCTTGGTCGCAGAACCAACCGGCCCCATCCTCGTTGAGGTAGGGGCCTTTCAGGCTTTTTCGATGCCCGAGGAACAGGCCAAGGTGTTAGGAACGCTGCGTGACGCCACATTCTTCGCCGACCACCCTGAGATCCTCAAAGCCATCCACTTGGTGCGCAATCGTCGAGAGCTGCGCTTCGACCCACGAACCGGACGGGAACTGGAGTATCCTGCCCCGGGCGTCGTCGGGCGCGATGCCCACAACGAGCACCGAATTGTGTTTCCCCGCCTTGATCCCGCAGTGATTGGAATCATCCACCTAGCCGGCACGGACAAGATTCTGTTGGCCAAGAATCGGATGCGTAATAGCTTTTATTCGCTCATCGCCGGCTACGTCGATGCTGGAGAGAACCTCGAGGAGGCTTTCACCCGGGAGGCCCTTGAGGAGACCGGAATGCGCGTGCGCGAGGTGCGCTACTGGGGCTCACAACCCTGGCCCCCAAGCGGCTCGCTTATGGTGGGCTTTTCCGCGGTCACGGACGATGTCCGGGCCGTTTGCGATACTGATGGGGAATTGGAAGAGACCCGTTGGGTTAGCCGGGCTGAGTTGCCTGAGCTGACCATTGCCCGGAAGGGCTCGATTGCACACACGATGATTATGGAGTGGTACCACGGTGAATAGGCCGGATTTGTCCCTGTTGGATGAGGACCAACGCGCTGCCGCGACCGCCCCACGCGGACCGGTATGCATCTTGGCGGGTGCCGGTACAGGTAAGACGCGTACCGTGACCTACCGCATCGCCAACATGGTGGACCAGGGCTTCGTTAGTCCGCAGCGCATCCTCGCCGTCACTTTCACCACGCGTGCGGCGGGGGAGATGCGCGATCGCCTCAACCAGATGGGCGTCGGTGGCGTGCAAGCCCAGACCTTTCACGCGGCGGCGCGTCGCCAGCTGCGCTACTTCTGGCCACAGGTCGCAGGCGACCTTCCATGGGAGCTGTTGGATAACAAGTTTTCCGTGGTCGCGCGGGCTGTGCGTTCACTGAACTTGGACAATTCCAAGGACTCGATTCGTGACTACTTGAGCGAGATCGAGTGGGCCAAGTCTTCTCTCATTGGTGCCGATTCTTATCCGGAGGTCATCGCCACCACCGACCGTGAAGCACCCACAGATCCTGCGAAAGTGGCGGAGGTCTTTCGGCGTTACGAGCAGCTCAAGTCCACGCAGGACCGCATGTTCTTAGACTTCGACGACCTCCTCATGCATATCGCCGGGGCAATCGAGAACGTGCCCTCGGTAGCCGAGGTCTTCCGCGAGCAGTACCGCACCTTCGTCGTTGACGAGTACCAGGACGTCACGCCCTTGCAGCAGCGGGTCCTCAATGCGTGGTTGGGAGACCGAGACGATCTCACAGTGGTCGGTGACGCCAACCAGACGATTTACTCCTTCAACGGCGCTTCGCCGGACTACCTGCTCAACTTCTCTCGCACGTATCCCAATGCGACCATCGTGAAGCTTCAGCGAGACTACCGTTCCACGCCACAGGTCACGGATTTGGCTAACCGCGTCATCGCTAAAGCTACGGGTCGCGCGGCGGGAACCCGCCTGGAGCTGCAGGGTATGCGCGATCCCGGTCCTGAACCCACGTTCAAGGCCTATGAGTCGGAAGAGATCGAGGCGAAGGAAGTAGCAGGCCAGATCCTGACGCTCCTCAACAAAGGTGTGAAAGCATCAGAGATCGCCGTGCTCTACCGCATTAACGCGCAGTCGGAGCAGTTTGAGCAAGCGCTTGCCGACGCCGGCATTGTCTACCAGGTCCGCGGTGGTGAAGGGTTCTTCCGTAGGCCGGAGATCCTCGAAGCCATTCGCGTCCTCATCGCGGCTACTCGCCGTGATGACCTGCCAGCAGACCCGGTGGCGATCGCGCACGCCGCGTTCGTCGAGTTGGGACTTACTCCTACCGAGCCGCAGGGTGCGCAGGCGCGTGAGCGCTGGCAGTCTCTCAATGCGTTGGTGGATCTCATTGCGCAGATCGTGAACGACCACGAAGGAATCGATCTCAACGGGGTCCTCGGCGAGCTGCATCGTCGCTCCGAAAACAAACAGAATCCCACGATGGAAGGTGTCACCCTCGCCACCATCCACGCAGCTAAGGGCCTGGAATGGGATGCGGTCTTTCTGGTTGGGCTCACTGAGAAGCTCATGCCCATCAACTACGCCATCAAGGCGGGCGACGAGCAGGTGGAAGAAGAACGCCGCCTGTTCTACGTGGGCATTACCCGTGCACGTGAGCACCTTGCATTGTCGTGGGCCTTGGCTAAGACGACGGGCTCGCGTGCCTCGCGCGAGCGCACCCGCTTCTTGGATGGATTGGTGCCGGGGATCGAGGAAACGCCAGGCAGCGGGCGCCGGTACCGCCAGCGCAAGTGCCGAATTTGCTCGGCTGAGTTGACGAGCCCTGCTGAGAAAGTTCTGGGCCGACACGAGTATTGCGAGTATGAGGGCGATGAAGAGGTCTTCTCCGCGCTGCGCGCCTGGCGCGCGAAGACCGCTCGCGAAGCGAAGGTTCCGGCCTACGTGATTTTCTCCGACGCCACGCTGCAGGCGATTTCAGAAGCCCTGCCAGCAAGTGAGGCCGAGCTGCTCGACATCTCGGGCGTGGGGCCCTCGAAGCTGGAGCGTTATGGCGCGGAGGTCCTGCAAATCATCGCTGCGTTGCGTTCCTAATCGCGGCCGCACGGGAGCCTGTGCTGCCGTCCACCGCAAATACCCAGACCTGGGAACCCAGAACCCAAGGTCGCGGAAAAGCGTGCCAAGCGCCCAAGCGATCGCGACCAGCAGGACTGGGGGCCCAGGCCTGGGGATTTAGGAAAGTCCGCACGTGGCCCCTGTGCGAGCGCGGCTTGGACCGGCGCATAGCGCTACCGATTGCGTTTCGTTTCGAAGCAATAGGGGCACTTCGGGTGCTCGATAACTAGCCGGTATTGGTGATGCCCGTAGAGGTCCACCTCAAGCTGCTCGCCCGGCATCACCCGCGAGCTTTTCGCACCAGGCGGCGACGGCCATCCAGCAAGACGCCTGACCAACACCGCGGACTGTACCGCCACTGCCTGCGCCACAAGGTCATCGGTGTTTCTGTCTGCATCAGCCAGCTGGCTGACCACTTGGTGCCATTGCCCATCCACGTCGATGCGGTGTAGATGCGCGCACATGGGGCAGGGGCCGCGGCCGTCGACGTGCACAGGCCCAATGACTCCGCGCGAATCGACCAGCGAGACCGGCAGGAATGTGCCCTTGCACTTGCTGAGTGCAGCAGCGAGGTTCACGGGTTCATGCAGCATGTCAGCCGCGACAACAGGGAAGTGCTCACTGACGCTTGCGATGTAGGAATACATATTCTCTGATTCCAGCGGATTGCGCAGGATGAATCCAGCATTATGAAATACCGTGCGCAGAGTTTGCGCCAGTGCACTGGAACCCAACACCACCACGCTTTGACGCGGTTGCTCCGGCCAGAGGATGTTGTAACAGATGAGGTCTTCAATGAGCGTGCGCGCAGCCGCATCGTCCATACCCGCGCGGACCAGAAGCCGCTCAACGCTCTCTCGAGTCATCGGCTTACTTAGGAGGTTTAAGGCCTCAACAATCTGCATTTCTACCTCGACGACTCCCACTCGCGTGGCATCCATCCCGAACTGGATCACCCCAGGCTCGCGTTCCACCACGGCAACTCCCGGCGCGAGTGAATAAGTTGTCATCGTTGAGACAGCGTGCGTTTCCCCTGCCATGCTTTCCCCCTAAAGCTGTGCGCGTGAGAATATTCCAACACAAGTACAATCACCTGTCATGTCGAATCAACAGCCCGCCCGCGAGTCCGCCCCAGAAGTGCGCGTGATTCGCTCCGCCAAGCGCAAGCGCACAATCCAAGCACGCATGGTAGACGGGGTATTGGAAGTTCGCATTCCGGCCTGGATGTCTGCCAAGGAAGAACAGAAAGCGGTCACGGATATGCTCGCCCGTGTTGAACGCAAGCACACCTCGTCGCGGCGTTCCGATGCAGATCTGGAAGAACGCGCCGCGGAACTCAACAAGCTTTACCTAGGTGGCCAGGCCAAGGTGGGTTCCATCCGGTGGGTCAGCAATCAGAACTCGCGCTGGGGCAGCTGTACGACGTCCACTGGAGACATCCGGATCACGGATCGGCTCAAGGACGTGCCGGAGTATGTCCTCGATTCCGTCATCATCCATGAGCTCACGCACACATTTATCCCCGGGCACGGGCCGCGCTTTTGGGAGTGGGCAGATCGCGCGCCAAAGGCGGAACGGGCCAAGGGATACTTAGAGGCCTACCAGCGCTTTGGCTGATAGGCCTCTAAAAGAGCAGCGGTGCGGCGAGATTACTTCTCGGATTCGGGGCCGTTAGGACCGTCGGTCTCGTCGCTTCCGTCCTGCGTATCCTTGCCGTCTTGCTCGCGAAGCATTTCTTCCAGCTTGGCAAACTCTTCTTCGAAGCCGGAATCGGGGGCGTCGTCAAGCAGGCTATCGATGAACGAAGCAGGGTTGTCGATTTGCTCTGCGGTAGGCAGGAAGTCTGGGTGGTCCCAGGCCTTGTCGCGCTTTGCGGCGCCAACCGCGACGGTGGTGCGGCGCCACAGCTCCGCAGCGGCGTCGACCTTTGGGGCGGAGAGCTCAATGCCCACGACCTTGGAGATGGCCTGCTCCGCGGAACCGCCCGTAGCGCGGCGGTGTGCCCATGCCTCATTCATGGTAGAGGTGGACGGGATACGCTCGCCCAGCGCTTCATTGACCACGTGGTCAACCCAGCCCTCGACCAGAGCAAGCAGCGTTTCTAGGCGGGAGACCGCACCTGCGTTGCGGGAGGTGATGCGCGGGGTGAGGTCCATCCCCTGCAGCTTGCTCATCGCGTCCTGGATAGCTTGTGGGTCGCCGGACTCCAGGTTGAGCTCGCGGGTGGCTTCCTCGATGTGGGAAGTGTCAATGACCAGGCCAATGGCGTATTCCTCAACAGAGGAGACCAGGCGCTCCACCAGCCACGGAACGTGCTTAAACAGGCGCTGGCGGGCGGCCTCTCGCGCGCCGATGTAGACCAGAATCTCCTGGCCTGGAACGTTGAGGTCGCGGGCGATCTTCTGGATGTTGTGCGGCAGCAGAGCCGTGGTGCCGGCAGGGGAGACTGGCAGACCGAAGTCAGAGCCGGTCAGTGCCTGAGCGGCAAGGTCACCAAGCGCGCGGCCTAGCTGCATACCGAAGTTCATGCCTGACATCTGGTTCATCATGTTTGCCATCGGGCCCATCATCTCGCGGGCTTCTTCAGGCATGGACTCCAGCTGCGCGTTGTTCATGTGCTGCGCCACCGGGGTGACCAGGCGCTGCCACATTGGAATGGTTGCCTCCAGCCACTCGGTGGAGTTCCATGCCTTCACTGCACCAGAGGCGGTGGGGAGATCGGTGGCGTCGTCAAGCCATAGCTCCGCCAAGCGGACGGCCTCTGTGACAGCGTTGATGTCAGCGTCGCTTACTTCTTTGTCAGTCGAAATCTGCTGCAGTGCGATGCGCTTTGCCATCTCGTAGTTGACTGGGCCGGCACCTTCCGCGGAGTTCATTGAGGAACCCATGCCGGAGAGCATCTGACCAAATTGGTTCAGGAGATCTCCTAAACCACCGCCTGCGGCGCTTCCACCGAAGCCGAAGGCGCCAAACGGGTTCTGGTCGCGGCGTGAGTTTTCATCATCGCCGTCGTCGTTATTGGGGAAAGAAAAGCCGAATCCGTTGCTCATGGGCTCTAATCTACCGGCAGGCGGCGGCTGGATTCCATGAACAACGCAACGCTGACAGCGAACACGAATGAAAACCATAACGAAAAACGTTGTAGGCTGTTTCATCGTGAATTCACCTGAAAACCGTCGACTTCGCACCCTTGCCTGGGGCGCCATCCCCGTCGTAGTGCTCGGTGCTGCATTGAGCATCGACCACATCCCCGGCACGGATGTTGCTCTGACCGTTCCTTATGCCGCGGAAGGGCCCGGACCCACCGTGGACACTTTGAGCGAGGTCGACGGTGCTAAGGTCGTGGATGTGACTGCTCCCAAGACTTATGAGACCTCGGGACAGCTCAACATGACTACTGTCTCGGTGCGTACCAACATGACGCTGGCGCAGGCCCTGGGTCGGTGGATCATGACCGATGACACCCTCGTGCCCATTGATACCGTCATCCCCCAAGGAAAAACGGATGAAGAAGTCAACGAGTCCAACAAGCAGGCTTTTACCCAGTCGGAGGCCGCGGCAACGGTCGCTGCGATGAACTACCTCAAGGTCCCGGTCAAGATCGTCGTGGCGCAGGTGCTCAAGGACGCGCCGGCCACTGGGGTGGTTAAAGCCGAAGACATCATTACCTCCGTCGATGGCAAGGACGTCAGCGAGCCGGGCCAGGTCCAAGAGCTCGTGCGTGCCAAGAAACCTGGCGACAGGATGGAGCTCGGCATCGAGCGCAAGGGCAAAAAGCTCACCGAGGAAATCACCCTTGGTTCTCATCCGGATGATGACAGCGTCGCTTTGCTCGGCATATCCATGACATCGCAACCGAAGGAGGACATCAAGGTCCAGTACAACCTCCAGGACATAGGTGGTCCTTCCGCTGGCATGATGTTCACGCTCGCCGTAATCGACAAGCTTTCCGAAGGCGAGCTCAACGGCGGAAAGTTCGTGGCTGGTACCGGAACGATCAACGAGGACGGCACGGTGGGCCCCATTGGCGGCATCGTTCACAAAGTAGAAGCTTCCAAACAAGCCGGTGCGGAGCTCTTCCTAGCCCCGGCGGATAACTGCGCGGAGGCCACGAGCCGCGACACTGGCGACATGGTGGTGGCCAAGGTCGAATCCATCGACGACGCCATCGCGGCCATGGACAACTTTGCCCACGGCAAAAAGGTCGAAACCTGCGGCTAGATTAAGCCAGGCCGCAGACTAGATAAGGCCAAGCTCCTTGAGGCGGTCCTCAGGATCATCTTGATCGGTGGAGATCATCTGCTGCATCACTAGGCCCTCTTTGTTGTCCACCACGGTCAAGATAGCGGTGTTGCCCAGCATGGACCAGCCGACGACGCGGTCGCCCTCATCCTTGATGACGCGGGAAGAGCGCAGCTCAGTGAGTACCTGTGTGGTTTGCGCGGCCTTCGACTTGTTCTTGAAGAACTGGAACTGGCCCACCTTGGAACCCGAGCAGTTATAGGAGTCCTCCACACCGTTGGGGTCGCAGCGGTCAAACTGCTGGAAGATCTCCACTGGGATGAGCTCACCGAAGGTCTTGTAGGCCTCTTCCACTGGCTTTGCTAGCTTCTTGTCCGTCTTTGCGCTTCCACTCTCGTTGGCGGATTCGCTCGCGGTTGCGCTGGCGGAAGGATCAGCAGATTCTGATTCTGCGGCTTTGCTGGTGGCGGATTCGGCGCTGGACTCCGCGCTTTCTTCGGTAGTGGGAGCTGCGCTTGACGACGTCTCCTTCGCCGGGGTTTCCTTCGCCTGAGCGGTGGTCTCGGGGGGCTGCGGAGCAGGCGCCTCCTCTTTGTCGCCGCAGGCCGTTAACACGCACGTCGCAGCCACACAGGCTGCCGCGACTCGGGCTGAGCGGGTTAGCGAGGCAAATCGCACGAGGAGACTCCTTTAGTTTTTGAAACACTTAAAAGAACAGTTTAGTCCAGTTCATCCGGATCTTGTTCCAGTCCGTAGCGCAAAGCCGCGATGACGCCTGGGGCAACCTCAGGACCGCCCCGCAGCTGGATGTCATCTTCCGCAAATGGGCCAGCTGCCTCCAGCTCTTCCTCGGTGGGACGCAGCTGCAGCAGGGTAAGCTCCACGCCTTCCTCGCGAAGAACGCCGGAGAAGAGGCGAGCGGGACGAGGAGCGGCGTCGCCAAGCGCAGATGCGGAGGTATCGCGGAACTTGATCTCCTGTGCCAAGACGACCCCCGCGACCTCGTGCGGCCACGCTAGGCGCGCCACGTAGTCGGCGAGTTGCTCGGAGCCTGGTTCGATGTTGTCTGGAATGTTGTCCTGGACAATGAGCGTTAGGGGAGAGGCATCCTCTTCGTTGAGTTCGGCTAGTTGGTCAGCAACCAGTGAGGTGGGAACCAAAGCAAACAAAGTTGGGGGTGCATCCCAGCCCTCGGCGTGCACGAATTCGACCGCCTCACGCATGGCTTTGTTTAATGCTGGCTGAGAAACCTCGGGGGAACTCATAGGACTCCTTATTCGTTAACTGTGTATTGCTTCCCTAAGCTGGAAGACTATACCGCTTATATTCGCACGACTTTGATTGGAGCTGGCGTTGGCCTCTGGACTTTCCCAACCCGCTGCCCCAATGAAGCGCCCGCCCCGGCTTCTCTCTTGGGCTGTCGCTATCATTGCTGTTCTTCTATTTGTAGGCCCCATGTTGGTGGGCTTCTATACCGATTGGAAGTGGTTCGGCGCAATTGATTACCGTGGTGTTTTCACCACGACCCTCGTAGCGCGCATTGTTCTGTTTATCCTCTTTGCGGTGGTTGCCGGGGGCGTGGTTTTCGCCGCCGGCTTCGTGGCGTGGCGGGGCCGTCCAGACAGTATTGACTTCAGCGACCTGAACTCGCCGGTGTACCAATACCGCCGCTCGATTGAAAAGACCATGGGCCTATTCCTCAAGGTCATCCCGATCTTGGTGGGTGCGGTCGCTGGCCTGCTGGGCCAGGCTTCCTGGCGCGAGTTCATGCTCTTCCTCAACGGCCAGGACTTTGGCGTCAAGGATCCACAGTTCCAGCGTGACTTGGGCTTCTACGCGTTCCAGCTGCCGGTATGGAACATCGTGGTCAGCGCGTTCTCCATGCTGCTCATGGTGTGCTTCCTGTTGGCGCTGTTTAGCCACTACATTCTCGGCGGCATCCGCATTGGCAATCGCGCAGCTGGTGTGCGCGGTTCTATCTCGCGCCCGGCTCGCTTGCAGCTTGCTGTCACCGCCGGACTGTGGATGATCCTGCAGGTTGTAGGCTATTGGCTCGACCGCTACCAGCTGCTGTATAACCAGCACTCGCTGTTTACCGGTGGCTCCTACACCGACATCAACGCGTACCTGCCGGCCAAGATCATCTTGATGGTCATCGGCGTGTTCGTGGCCGTGGCCATCTTTGCGGCAGTGGTTATTAAGGACCTGCGCATCCCTGCGCTTGCTGTGGTTCTCATGCTGCTGTCCTCGCTTACCATTGGCCAGGCTTGGCCGTTGATGATGGAGCGTTTCTCCGTCACGCCAAACCGCCAGGCCAAGGAAGCGGAGTACATTTCTCGCAACATCGAGTCCACCCGTTACGCCTATGGGCTCACCGACGAGAACGTGACTTACGAGGAGAACTGGGGCGCAGGCGATGTCTCCGACTCCAAGGTCGCGGCGGACACCTCGACGATTTCTAACCTGCGTCTTCTGGATCCGGACATCATTGCCCCGACCTTTACCCAGATGCAGCAGCTGAAGAACTTCTACGGCTTCCCAGAGACGCTGGCCATGGACCGTTACACCATTGACGGCCAGGTCCGTGACTTTGTGGTCGCAGCCCGCGAACTCGACCCGAACGAGTTGCAGGACAACCAGCAGAACTGGTTGAACCGCCACACCGTGTACACGCACGGCAACGGCTTCGTGGCTGCGCAGGCGAACACCGTGGATGAGGTTGCCCGAGATGCAGGTTCCGCGCGTGGTGGTTTCCCCATCTTCACGGTCTCCGATCTACAGACCCAGCAGGGCAAGGAGAACGAGGGCGAGGGCGAGACCCAGGACGCAGAGAAGTCCTTGGGCATCAAGGTTGACCAGCCGCGTATCTACTTCGGCCCGGTCATCGCTAGCGCACAGGATGGCCGCGATTACGCCATCGTGGGCAAGACCGGCAACGACTCGGTTGAGTATGACACCGATTCCACGACCTACACCTATGACGGTAAGGGCGGCGTGCACATCGGTAATTTCTTCGACCGCACCGCATATGCGTTGAAGTACCAGGAGATGAACCTGCTGCTTTCTGACCGCGTTGGTTCCGAGTCGAAGATTCTCTATGACCGTGACCCGCGCGAGCGCGTGGAGAAGGTTGCTCCATGGCTGACCACTGACTCCGCTACCTACCCGGCTGTTATCGACGGCCGCATCAAGTGGATTGTCGACGGTTACACCACCCTGGATTCCCTGCCTTATTCTCAGCGCACCTCGCTGACTGAGACCACCCAGGACACCCAGAACCCAAATGGCACCAACCAGCGTCTTATCAACGAGCAGGTGGGCTACATCCGCAACTCGGTCAAGGCCACTGTCGACGCCTACGACGGCACCGTTGATCTCTACGAGTTCGACACTGAGGACCCGGTCTTGAAGGCATGGGAGGGTGTGTTCCCGAACGTGGTGAAGCCGGAGGCTGAAATCTCCGACGAGCTGCGCAACCACTTCCGCTACCCGGAGGACATGTTCAAGGTGCAGCGCAACCTGCTGGCTAAGTACCACGTTTCTGACCCAGGCGTGTTCTTCAACAACGACGCATTCTGGTCCGTGCCGGAAGACCCGACCGCTGGCGAATCCCGCGGTTTGAACCAGCCGCCGTACTACGTCATGGCCTCTGACCCGAAGACCGGTAAGCCAAGCTTCCAGCTCATCACGTCTTACCGTGGCCTGAACCGTCAGTTCTTGTCCGCGCACATGGCTGTGTCCTCGGATCCGGAGAACTACGGCAAGATCACCGTCAAGGTGCTGCCGACGGACACGCAAACCCAGGGTCCGAAGCAGGCACAGGACGCCATGATGTCTTCTGACCAGGTCGCTCGTGACCGCACGCTGTGGGAGGGCTCTAACGACCTGACCAACGGCAACCTGCTGGCACTGCCGGTGGGTGACGGTGAGATTCTCTACCTAGAGCCGATCTACTCGCAGCGCAAGGACCAAGAGTCTGCGTTCCCGAAGCTGCTGCGCGTACTTGTCTCCTACAAGGGCCGCGTGGGCTATGCGCCGACCATTGGTGAGGCTCTCGACCAAGTGGGCATTGATCCGAAGGCAGCCCAGGACATCACTGAGATCGACGGCGACGGCACTGTGAAGAACACGCCGAGCGACTCGAAGGATGACAAGAAGTCTGGCGAGGATGGCAAGGCTTCGGCACCTGCATCTGCACCTGCTGCATCCAACGAGGCTGAAGCAATCGACGAAATCAACACCGCACTCGACAACGTGGAGAAGGCCCGCAACGGCTCCTTCGAGGAGTACGGTAAGGCCCTCGACGAGCTCGACAAGGCCGTTGAATCCTACAAGCAGCTGCAGTCCAAGTAGCGTGCCATAGCGAAAAACATACTAAAGGCCACCTGCCCAGCGGATTTGGGTGTGTGGCCTTTGGTGTGTATAGTTACATGAGTCGCCAACGAAAGCGGTTAGCAAAAGCTTTAGCCGTTAACGTTAAGCGCAAGATGTTTAGAAGTACATCTCGACGCGGGGTGGAGCAGCTCGGTAGCTCGCTGGGCTCATAACCCAGAGGTCGTAGGTTCGAATCCTGCCCCCGCTACCAACTTCTAATGCCCTAGCAGCGGAATCGTTGCTAGGGTAATTTTTGTTTTCCCATTTTGGGCAAAGGGTTAAGTATCAATCAACGCAGGCGCGAACTGCTACTCTGAACATTCCTATCAATGTCCGCATCCCCACGTGTGTGAAGCCGCTCGTTGGGCGCGGTTTTCAACGAGCTAGATACCCCGCACCTGTGGCCCGCATTGCTCGCGTGGGTCGGGACTGGATGCAATGTTGTAGACGAACACGGTGTGCCCGCTATCAGCGACTTCTGCGAGCGCTATTGCAGGCAGTGGAAGTCCTGGCGGGACTTTGCTGCCGAAGAGCGCGTGCAGCCCGTGGGCATGTCTGGATGGGACGAACTTGCCCAGTGCTACTTCAACTACGATTCCTTCTTCAACGACCTGCGGTTCGACTACAGCTGCGCGGATGCCTCTGAGTTTGGCGAAGGCTAAGGAGCGTACGTCTTCCACAACTTCTAGCCAGCAAGAATCGAAATAGCCCATGCGCCTTACGGCGTATGAGGTTTTATTTTCCAGCTAGGAAGCCTTTTCTATGGCTTGAGAGTAGAGCTCGAACAGATGCTCAACGATGGTTTTCTCTTCGCATCCAGGTTCTAGACCGTAGGCACGCTCGACGGCTGCATCCAGTGCCACGTGAGCCTTGGTGAGCTCGGGGTACATCCAGTCATTGTCGGGGTCATACATCTGCGCGATGGTCGAGTCTGGGTACTGGGCGCGTGCCTCGAGCACGGCCTGGCCGAGCTGGGCAATTTCCGCTTCCTGTTCGGGCGTGACGTCTGGCCAGATGAAGTTGTTGTAGACCACACCCGCAGAGTAGCTGTAATCCGACTTCAGGCGCACGCCTACGACGCGCATCCAAGCATTGTGAAGCCGAGAATGAAGCACTCCAAAGTGATACTTGGTTGCTTCAGGAATCAGCCGCACCTTGTCTGAAGCTAGTGTTTCGGGTTCGAGATAACCAATAGGGATATAGCGTCGCCGTTCTGATGAAACTTGTGGTATGAGCAGCGAAGACCCTTCGGGGATGCACTGCACATGGAATCGAGTCGGAGTCTCTGCAACCTTCCGGGTGGGGGCGCTCTTGCTATTCTCGCGGAATTTCCTAACTGCGTTGACTCGCTCGATTACCTTGGGCATGTCTTGCAGCTCGGCTGCCTTCGTCGCTCCAAGCCACATTACCCAGCGCTCGGTTCCTCTGATGAACTCGCGGGACCCGTACCAACGGTGGAAGAATTGCTTTGCCTTGGGCTCGGCGTCCAAGAACTTCGCCTTTTCTTCCGGCGTGAATAGGTAATTGCCATCATCAACGGGTTTGTTTCCGATTGACATGAGCGGGACTTTGCACAACGGCTTGGAACGGTTCCACACGAAGACCTCAGGCGCGTCTTTGAGGTAAGCATTCAACTGCGTCGGGTGGCTTATTTCAGGCTCACCCGTAACCGTGGGGTAGTGGAACAGTGTCTTCGGCCCGCCGAGTTTGGAGAAGCCGACGATGACACAGAACACCGCTGCTTGGTCTGCTGCGCCGTTGGTCCATTTGAACGTGTCGTGAGCAAAGTCGATGCGAATGCCCATGTCCCATAGTGGACTCCATACGTTAGCTACCTGTTCGCCTTGGCAGATGCTGTTGGTCGAGACGAAGGCGGCACGGATGTCGTGGTCACCCAGGTACTCAGCGGCCTTGGCGTACCAACCACCCACGTAATCGATGTTGCCCAGGTTCTTTGTCGCGCCGATGGACTTGAACGCCGCCTGCAGCTCCGCCTTCTGCTCCTTGGACTGGTTACGCGCGCCCAAGAACGGCGGGTTTCCGATGGTGTAGCTGCACTCGCTCGGGTCGAGTACGTCAGCCCAGTCGAGCTGCAGTGCGTTGCCAAGAACAATGTTTGCAGAGTCGCGTAGCGGCAGGTTGTCGATGTTTGCCGAGGTCAGAATCTCAGTCTCTGCGTCTGCTTGCAGCTTGGCAATCCAGAGCGCAGTTTGCGCGACCGATACTGCGAAGTCGTTAATCTCGATGCCGTAAAACTGGCTAATATGAACTTGGAGCTGCGAGGACTCGCCGCCGAAGTCGAGTGCGGTCTGGTCATTGGCCAGCTCAGAGAGAACCTTGTTTTCCAAGCGGCGCAGGCTGATATAGGTCTCCGTGAGGAAGTTGCCCGAACCACACGCTGGGTCGAAGAAGGTCAGACCGGCCAACTTGTCGTGGTAGCGCTTCAAGTTGTTGCGCCGCTTGACTGCACCAACGCCTGGTTCGTTGATGATGCTTGCCAGCTCGTCAGTCAGCGCGTCCAGGAATAATGGGTCGATGACCTTATGGATGTTTTCGGGACTCGTGTAGTGCATACCGCCCGCGTGACGAGTCTCGGGGTTCAGCGTGGACTCGAAGACACCGCCGAAGATGGTCGGGCTAATTTGTGACCAGTCAGTATCCGCCGACAACTCGGAGATCAGTAGCTCACGAATTTCATCTGTGAAGTTGGGAATCTCGATATCGGCATCAGTGAACAAGCCACCGTTGACGTAGGGTATGACAGTCAGAGACTGTTCGTCGTACGGGTCACGCAGATCCATGGGAGTATCTAGCTGCTTGAACAGCCGCTTGAGCGCGAGACGCATTGCGGGCGCGTTGACTGGAGCTAAGTAGTTCAGTACTGCGTTCTTCGGGAAGATACCTGCATCCTCGGCAAACAGACAGAACACCAGGCGCACACAGAGGACATTGAGCGCGTGCTGCGACGCGGCAGAGTCCGGGTCAACGTACTGTTCGCGCAGTAGCTTGTACAGCTTGCCGATAAGTTCGCCAGCCTGCAACGATGCCTTCTGCTCGCGGCGGGCGCGCTGCGCCTGTGGGTCTACCAGAAAGTCAAGCAGATGCAGCTGCTCTGGAAGCTCTTCGAGCTTGAATGACTCATACTCGGTCTCCGGGAAGTCATCATCGAGATTGTGAATGCGGAACTCGTCGAAGTTACAGATGACGATGTAGTCCGGGCGCTTGGAGTTACGCTGCTGGTCCGCGTAGCGCTTAGCCTGCTGGTAGGGCGTGACCATCGAGCCCTGGCGCGGCTCAGGCTTATCCATGTCGATGCCGAGTGACTTCTGCTCGATGAACGTCTTCGCATCGGGGACAACAACGTCAATCCAGCCAGCGCCGGTGGTGCGAGATTCGAAGTGCAGCGCTGTGGTCTGGTCTTCCATGCCAAGCACGTTGGAGCACAGGTCAATCCAGAACTGTTGGGTATCTGATTTTTCAGCGCCTCGGTCTTTCCAGCGCTCAGCGAAGTCTCTAGCAGCACTTACGCGCTGCACGTGTGTCATCTCAGCCATGAGGGTAATTGTCTCATGTGCCGGACATACGCAGGGCCGAAACGCCGGATAGGGTACCGGGCAGTAAAGCCCCGCCCGCCCAGCTGAATCAACCCCCGAGTCGCTGGAACTGTAGGCGGGCCTTTCGCCGTCACTGCCCTGTTGTTTTAACCTCGCCACTCAAATTCGGTGTGGCCATCAATAGTCACCGTGGCTGCATGGTGATCGCCGGCGTGTAAGGACACCAAGCACTCGTGCTCAGGCGTTGTGACTGCATAGGTGATGGATTCGTTAGCCTTGTCGCGGACCTCAAGTAAGGCGTGCGTGAGCCAGTCGTTGCGGCGTCGCAAAGCAATGAGCTCCTGGTAGAGGTGATAGAGCCACCAGCCCAACTCAGCGAGTTCAGCGGGGTTCTCCGGCAGGGGAGGGCGGATTGGATCGTCGGCGGCGAATCCCTCGGCCTTCTCGCCGCGGAATGCTTGCTCGTCGCCGTAGTAGACGCTTGGCATGCCGGGGACGGTGAACAAGATTGTGGCGGCCAGTACCGCGCCGGCGTCGCCCACCTGGCTGGCGATGCGGTTGACGTCGTGATTGCCCACGAAGGTTTGCATCGTCATCGTGGAGGAGAACCCGGCGTGGCGCTCCAGTGCGTGGGCGAGCTCCCAAAAGTTCACGTCATGAATGGAGCTCCACGTTCCTTTCCACAACTCATATGCTGTGACCGCGTCGAGGTGACCCGCGCGCCCAATGGCCGCGAAGTCACCGTGGAGGACCTCACCCAGAAAAGCAACGTTGGGGAAGTGCTCACGTACGCGCTCAGTGACCGTGGCCCAGAACTCCGAGGGCACGGCATAGGCCACATCCAGACGCCAAGCGTCAGCGCCCTTGCCCAGCCAGTGGCACATGATGTCCACGACCATGTCAGCTACACGCGGGTCCGCATGGTTGAGCTCACGCAGCTGCTCGTGGCCCTCCCAGCCGGACTCCTGCACCATTCCCGCGTTGTCTTCAGTCGGGTGTGCGGCCAACGGATGCTGCGCGCCCACATGGTTGAACACACCGTCCAGCATGATGCGCAGGCCGCGGGAATGGGCGGCGTCGACAAACGCGTCCCACTCGTCATCCGTGCCTAGACGCGGGTCCAAACGGTAGTAGTCCACGGTGTCATACCCATGACTCATGGAGGCAAAAATCGGACCCAACAACAAGCCGTTGCAGCCCAACTCCACCACGTAGTCCATCCATGCCTCCAAGCGCTTAAGGCGTGGGGCTGAGGTGTGTTCCTCGCGGATGGGTGCCCCGCAAGCAGTCAGCGGGTAAACGTGCCACCACACGGCGTGGTCAAAAGCAGACATCGTTAAAAACGCTCCTTAAAGGCAAAACCGGGGCCGAATAATCGTGGCCCCCACGATACCCGCTGCCAGCGGCCGAGTTAGCCCAAAAGCGCAAGGCCGTGGGTGATAAGGATCTTCGAAATCATTGCCGCCGGATAGACCAGCGTGTAACCCAACGCCACGCGAGTATCGGCGGCGGTGCGGTTGTTCACAAAAGCGAGGATTGCCGGCTGCGTCTGCGCACCGGCCAAGATGCCCGCAGTCTTCGTGGCGCCATTGCCCAACATCCTGTGCATCACGAGCGCGATGCCCACCGCGACGATGGTGGTGACAAGCATTCCGAGCAACAGGATCTTCCACCATGCGCCGCTGGAGAACGCACCGGCAATCTGCCCGCCGGCGTTGGTGCCGGCTTGCGCAAGGAAAAGCAGGAGGCCCAAATCCGCCAAGACGGTGTTTGCCGAATGCGGCAACGCGGTGATCATCTTGCCGATTCGACCGATGCGGCCCATAACGAGCGCCACCAAGAGAACACCCGCGGCAGCGCCGAGGTTGAGCGTGGCCTCTCTCGGCAGCGGAATGTCGATATGGCCCAAGAGGATACCCAAAGCCAAGCCCAGACCCAGCGCGACCGGGTTGATGTCGGTCAGGCCATGCGAGGAATCACCCAGGTACTTGGAGATGGCCTTCAAGTGGCCAGCGGGTCCGACCACGCGGACACGGTCACCCAACTCCACGAGGAACTCGGGGTTGGCCACTTGGTCCTCGTCGCCACGGCGGATGCGGGAGATGCGTGCTCCCCACCGGTCATTGAGCGCGTTGTTGACTTGCGCGATGGTCTTGCCCGCTAGCTGGTGCTGAGAAATGGTAATGCGGCGGAAATCTAGGTCGTGGCGGTCATCGTCCAAAATCTGTGGAGATTCGCGTCCACCAGCCAATAACACGGCGTCGAGGTCCTTCGGTGTTCCAACCACCGTCACCACGTCACCGGGGTTGAGCTCGTCGAGATAGCCCGGAATGATGATGAGGTTGCTTCCCACCCGGCGCAAACGGGTGACCTGAATCTCGTTGTTCCCGGCCGCGAGGAGGTCTGCGATACTGATGCCTTCTTTGCGCGTAATCTGCATGTGCAGGCGAGTGACGGGCGCAGCCTTGTCGGTGTCATTGGGGGCGTCGCGAAGCAAGAGCGTTGCCACGATCATCATGCCGATTACGCCGAACAGGTAGGACACCGCGTAGCCCACCGTGGCGGCGGCACCGTCCCCGGTGGCTTCCGCAGCCGCGGCGAGCGAGGGGGTGTTGGTGATGGCCCCAGCGAAGGTTCCGGCGATCACTGAGATGTCTAGCCCAAATACGTATGTGCCCACGGTGTGCGCCGCGATGGCTGCGATGATGAATACCGCAATCATGGATAATACGGGCGCGGTGGCGGTGCGCAAGGACTGGAAGAAGACGATGCCGGAATTATTGCCGATGCCGAAGGCGAAGATAACTAGGCCGAACGTGCCAATGACGGGCGGCACGCTCACGGCGCTGCCGGTGCTTGCCGACGCCGCGGCAAAAGCAATGCCGAGGAATAGCACGGCCGCAGCCCCCAGGCTGACGCCTTTTAGTTTGATGTTGCCGAGCGCCATTCCTACGCCGATGAGGGCAAAGACAAGGAGGATAGGCTGATCAGCCAGGAAGGCGAGAAGCTGAGTCACGTCGAGTTCCTTGAGAACGGTTGGGGGCAGTGAACGAGGCCAAGATTGGGCCTCAACATCATAGCGAGGAAACTGATTTCTGGCGCGAGATTCGGGTCTGAAGATGTGGGTACACCCGCTGGCTGTGTAAAAGGTAACGGCTTGGACACAGAATGCTCAGAGCGCGTCACGTAGGGGTGGCACGTGACAGTATGTGGGAGGCTAGACCAATAGCAAGATAGATTGAGGGAATTGTTCATGATTCGTATTCCGCATCTTAAGAAAGTCATCGTGGGCTCGGCTTTCGTAGGTGCGTTTTTCTTTGCGAGCCCCACGGCCGGCGCCCAAGAGCTTCCAGCTTCTGCTCCAACGGGTTCCGACGCAGTCACCACTGCCGTTTTAAACCAGTTCAACAGCGAAATCGCACGTTTTGGTGCGGCCTCTGGCGTGACCGCCGCAGTCAACCAAGCGGTCAGTGACGCGAACACTGCGATCGCGCAGGTGCAGTCGGAAATTGCGAAGTGGCAACCCGTCACAGAGCAGTTTGTTGCGCGTGAACACAACACGCAGCAGTACGCGCAGCCGTTGACTAATCCAAATCCCATCGGGATGATCGAGAATGCAACACAGCCGGAGTTTAAGCCACAGGGCACTGACCCAAACTACGTGTGGAAAAATGACGCTCTTTCCAAAGTAGCGGCTGCTAAGCCATTCGACGACTACGTGTTGCACCGCGTGCCAGCATCCTACTTCGATGCCCCACGCATTCCGGAGGAATCCAACGCTGCCATGACTCGCGGCAAGTCCTTGTACGGCCCGGGCACGCCGCTCTACGTCAACCAGGACACGATGTGCACCCTGACCGCAGCCGGCACTGACGCGGCGGGTCGCAAGGTGGGCCTGACCGCTGGCCACTGTGGCAATGTGGGTGACTCGGTCTCTTCTGCCGATTCCTGGCAGGTAGGAACCACGGGCACCATCGCCGCAAAGAATGAGTACCTCGACTACACCGTGATCGAGTTCGGTTCCAAGGCAGAGATCTCTCGTTCCTACAATGGCGTTACCGCAACGCAGTTGGGCGGCACTGCCAAGCCGGGCGAGCTGACCTGCAAGACTGGTGTTGCCACCGGTACCACCTGTGGCGTGACCTACCAGCAATCGCGCGAGGTGCAAATCAATCAGATCTGCGCCATGGTGGGCGATTCGGGTGCACCGGTCATGAGCAACGGTCGGATCATCGGCACGGTCTCCCGCGGACTTATCCCAGGCCTGCCGGAGTGCCGCAGCCCATTGCAGGGCCCGCTGCACAACCCAACCGTGGCCATGAACATGGATGCAATCCTCGCAGACATGAACCGTCGCGGCGGAGTTGGCGCAGGTTTTGTGTTGCCACAGCACTAAAAGCAAAGGCGAATTGCTTTTCTAAAAGCGAAACACCAAAAGCGGCGGTGGGGGAAGTTTATGAGACTTCCCCCACCGCCGCTTTCTCTTTGGCCTAGTTCAGGATGCCGAGGACGGAGTCGTGAAGCAGTCCGTTGCTGGCCACTGCCGAGCCGTTGTGTGGGCCTTCCTCGCCGGTGAGACAGGTGAACTTGCCGCCGGCCTCGGTGACCAGTAGGGCAGGGGCCGCGAGGTCCCACAGGGACACCTCTGGCTCAGCGGCGATGTCCACGGCGCCTTCGGCAGCGAGGCAGTAGTTCCAGAAATCACCGTAGCCGCGCAGGCGCCAGGTCTTTTCCGTGAGTTCGATGAAGCGATCCTGCAGGCCGCGCTCAGCCCAGCCTGCCAGGGAGCTCATGGCCACCGAAGCATGCTCGAGTTTTTCGACCTGGGAGACGTGCAGGCGCTTGGGCTCTCCGCCGAAGACGCGGTAGGCGCCGCCGCCCTTGGCGGCGTACCAGCGACGTCGCAAAGCAGGTGCGGAGATCACAGAGACCACAGGCTCGCCGTCCTCCAGCAAAGCGATGAGCGTTGCCCACACCGGGACGCCGCGCACGAAGTTCTTGGTGCCGTCGATGGGGTCGATGACCCACTGGCGTCCCTTAAACGTCGGGGTGCCGCCGAACTCCTCGCCCAGGACCTCGTCGCGTGGACGCGAGCGCTTGAGGGCCTCGCGAATCTGCTTTTCACAAGCCAAGTCGGCGTCGGAAACCGGGGTCATGTCCGGCTTGTCCTTAACCGAAAGATCGGAAGCCTCAAAGCGATTCATCGTGATGACATCCGCGTGGCCCGCGAGTTCCAACGCGAGTCCGAGGTCTTCTTTGCACTTACCCACGGAGCCATTCCTCCATCTCGTCAACTACTTGTTTATTACCGGCGATGCACCATTCCACACCGCCTGCTTCTACCTTGCGGGCAGCGCCGCCGGCTGCTTCAACCAAGGCCTTGCCGGGGAACCAGTCCCAGTCGGCCACACTGTGCTGCATCCAGGCACCCCAGGTGCCGTCAGCCACAGAAGAGAGATCAACTGAGCCCGCGCCAAGCATACGGACTGTAGCAAACTTTTCGCCGACTCTCTGCCAAGCGGCGCGGATATCTGCGTCTTGGATGGAGGTGGGGTGGAGGTAGGTGGCCATGCTGATCTCTTTGGCAGATTGATTCTGCAGTTTCGCCACGTCCTTTCCGTCCCGGGAGGTAGGGAAGTCGCGGCCGCCGAACCAGGTGTATCCCATGGCAGGGCGGTGGACTGCGCCGAAGATGACGCCCTCGGCGTCGGCTAGTGCGAGCGCGGAGCACCAGTAGTCAGAGCCGGAGCTGAAGTTGTAGGTGCCGTCTACTGGGTCGATGACCCACGTGCGGCCGGAGGTGGAGGGGCGTGTGGCGCCTTCCTCACCGAGGATTCCGTCCTCGGGGCGGACGACCTCGAGGACGCCGGCGACGAAGCGTTCGGCGGCGCGGTCCGCATCCGTGACGACGTCAGAAACAGAGGTCTTCTGGTTAATGTCGACGCCCTGCTCACGCATGCGCCAGGCGAGGCGTCCTGCGTTGTAGACGAGCGCCTGCGCAAGGTGCGCATCGGTGTCGTCGACGTGAGCTACCAGAAAGGTCTTGGTGATCGCATCGATCATCTCATTCAAGCTCGGCTGTTGAGTCATGCGGATATTGTCGCGCTAAATGCGGCCGATGGCTAATTGCGGTTGCTGCGCAGGTAGACTTGGGCCCTATGCGTCCCGAACAATCAGCCCGTCTTGCAGAACTGGATTCCACCCTCGCCACCATTGAAAAGGTGATGGATCCTGCGGCTTTAGCTGAGCAGGTTCGTGAGCTGGAGGCACAGGCTGGGGACCCCTCTTTGTGGGATGATCCCGCTCACGCTCAGCAGGTAACTTCCGCTCTTTCAGCCGCGCAGGCCAAGATTCGCAAGCTGGAGAGCCTGCGTTCGCGTGTGGACGATATGCCCGTCATGTTCGAGTTGGCGGAGGAAGAGGGGGACACCGCGCTTGCCGACGACGAGCTGGAGGACCTGGGTGCTGCCATCGAGGCGTTGGAGGTGACCACTATGCTCTCTGGCGAGTATGACCCGCGTGAGGCTGTCATCAACATTCGCTCGGGCGCCGGCGGCGTCGATGCCGCGGACTGGGCGGAGATGCTCATGCGCATGTACACCCGCTGGGCCGAAAAGCACGGCCACAAGGTGGACGTCTATGACATCTCTTATGCGGAAGAGGCTGGCATTAAGTCCGCGACCTTCGTGGTGCACGGCGAGTACATGTATGGCCAGCTTTCCGTGGAGCAGGGCGCGCATCGCTTGGTGCGCATCTCGCCCTTTGATAACCAAGGCCGCCGCCAGACCTCCTTTGCTGAAGTGGAAGTGTTGCCGGTGGTTGAGCAGACCGACCATATCGACGTCCCGGATGGGGATGTGCGCGTGGACGTCTACCGTTCCTCGGGTCCTGGCGGACAGTCCGTCAACACCACCGACTCCGCGGTGCGTCTGACACACATCCCAACCGGCATCGTGGTGACGTGTCAGAACGAGAAGTCCCAGATTCAGAATAAGGCGTCAGCAATGCGCGTCCTGCAGGCCAAGCTTTTGGAGCGCAAGCGTCAAGAGGAGCGCGCCGAGCTTGATGCGCTGGGTGCGGGCGGAAACGCCTCGTGGGGTAATCAGATGCGTTCCTATGTTTTGCACCCGTATCAGATGGTCAAGGACCTGCGCACTAACTATGAGGTAGGCGATCCCTCGAAGGTTCTGGACGGTGACTTGGACGGATTCCTGGAGGCCGGCATTCGGTGGCGAATGGCCGAGGCACAGAAGGAAGAGAAGGAAAGTTAGTTTTTATACTTTCTGTTGTTAACTCGTGTTGCTAATGTGGCTTGAGTGATCACCTTTGAAAATGTGTCCAAGGTCTATAAGACGTCGACCAGGCCAGCGCTTGACGATGTCTCCTTTGAAATCGAAGACGGCGAGCTCGTGTTCCTTATCGGCCCTTCTGGCTCCGGTAAGTCCACGTTCCTTCAGCTGATGGTGCGTGAAACGAACGTCAGCTCTGGCGACATTCACTTTGACAACTTCCACGTCAATGCCTTGAAGGGGCGCCAGATCAATCAGCTGCGCCAGTCCATCGGTTACGTCTTCCAAGACTTCCGCCTGCTGCCGAAGCTCAACGTCTATCAAAACGTAGCCTTTGCGCTCGAGGTAATTGGCAAGAAGAAGTCGAAGATCGACAAGGCCGTGCCGGAGGTCCTCGAGATGGTGGGGCTGGGTTCGAAGCAGCACCGCATGCCGCACGAGCTGTCCGGTGGTGAGCAGCAGCGCGTGGCTGTGGCCCGTGCGTTCGTCAACCGTCCGAAGCTGGTGCTGGCCGACGAGCCCACCGGCAACCTGGATCCGGGTACAGCCACTGAAATTTTGAGCCTGCTCACTCAGATCAATCGCCGTGGTACCACCGTGGTTATGTCGACGCACAACGCCCGCGCGGTTAACGACGCCCGCCAAAGGGTCCTCGAGCTTCACAACGGCAAGCTCGTGCGCGACGAAGCCAACGCACTGTACGGGGAGGCGCTCTAAATGCAACTGGGACTAGTAACGCGCGAGGCCTTCAAAGGACTGGGCCGAAACCTGACTATGACCATCGCTATGGTCATCACCACCGCCATTTCTGTAGCCCTCGTGGTGGCCGGCGTGCTGGTGACTAACATGACCAACGACACCAAGGACCTCTACTTGGAGCGCGTTGAGGTAATGATCCAGCTCAACGAGGACATCTCCGCTAATGACCCGAGCTGTACCTCGCCAGCCTGTGCCGACCTGAAAAAGCAGCTCGAGGAAGATGATGGCATTGAGTCGGTGACCTACCGCGACCGTCAGGCTTCCTACGACCGCTTCGTGGAGCTTTTCCAGGAAACCGATCCGGTCATGGTGGAGGAGACCTCTCCAGACGCGCTGCCGGCGGCCTTCCACGTCCGCCTCGTTGATCCGACGAACACCGCGCCTATCGACGCAATTAAGGACAGCTCTGCGGTCAGTGAGGTCATCGACCAGCAGGAGGAGGTGCGCGGTGCTGCGAACAACCTCGACTCCATCCGTAACGCCACCTTCCTGTTGGCAGCGGTGATGGCCATTGCAGCGATCTTCCTTATCGCCAACATGGTCCAGATTGCCGCCTTTAACCGCTCCCGCGAGATGTCTATCATGCGTATGGTGGGCGCCTCCCGCTGGATTACCCAGGCGCCGTTCGTGTTGGAGGCACTCCTTGGTACGTTCATCGGCGTGGTCCTCGCCGGTATTGGCGTGGTCGTGGGCAAGTCTGCCGTGCTGGATCCTTCGCTGAAAAACCTCTACGAGTCCCAGCTCTTGACCCCAATCAAGACCAGCGACATCTGGGTGGCTCTACCGATCGTGGGCGTCCTCGCGCTCTTCTTCGCGGCGCTTACCGCGCAAATTACGCTGCGCGCTTATGTACGCAAGTAAGCACCGCGTATAGTTGTAGAAATTATGGCGAAGAAGGCAAAGAAGAAAGCAGCGGTCGACAACAACACGACCCTAGCCACCAATCGCCGTGCCCGTCACGATTACAAGATTCTCGATACCCTCGAATGCGGCATGGTCCTGGTGGGAACCGAAATCAAATCTATGCGTGAGGGCAAGATTTCCCTCGTCGATGCGTTCGCAACCATCGACGACGGTGAGGTCTACATCCGCAATCTCCACATCCCCGAGTACTCGCAGGGAACGTGGACGAACCACTCGCCAAAGCGCACCCGCAAACTGCTTTTGCACCGCCGCGAAATCGACAAGCTCATGGGCCAGGTGCGCGACGGAAACAAGACCTTGATTCCGCTCAAGGTCTACCTCAAGGATGGCCGTGCCAAGTGCGAGCTGGGGCTTGCGCAAGGTAAGCAGGATTACGACAAGCGTGAGGCTATCAAGCGCCGCGATCAGGATCGCGAAATCACTCGCGAGCTGGGACGCCGCGTGAAAGGCATCAACGCTTAAGTGCTTGGCGACGCCCGGGGGCGTAGCCTGGGTGCATGATTCATACGGCGAAGGCGCATGATATGGCCAAGGGGAAGACCTCAACCAAGGGCACCACGGTGTTGGTGGACAGGCTCTGGCCCCGCGGCATCAGCAAAGAGGACCTGCGCGCGGACGAGTGGCTCAAGGACGTGGCACCCACGCCGCAGCTGCGCAAGTGGTGGAACCACGATCCGGATTCCTTTGATGAGTTCGCGAAGCGCTATCGCGCGGAGCTTGAGGAAAACGACAGCGACGACATGGAGACCTTGCGATCCCTTGCGGACAAAGGAGCTGTCACGCTGCTCTTTGCCGCTAAGGACCGGGAGGTCAACCATGCCGTCGTGCTAAAAGAATGGCTGGAATCCCAGTTAAACAAGAAGAACTAAGCCCTCTGGGCTGGGGTGGTTGAGCTGGGGTGGGTGAGGCCAGCTCAGCTGTTAGTTAAAGATGCCCCAGATTGCCGCGCCCACGGCCACCAGGCCGGTGATGACAACGAAGTAGTTGCTGAAGCGGTTGCGGAAGCGGGCCAGGCCCGGAATCTTGTGGATGGCGTACATCGGCAGTAGGTAGAGGATTGCTGCGATGAAGGGGCCGCCGATGGCCTCGATGAGCCCGAGGATGGACGGGTCGATGATGGCGACAATCCACGCGCACACGAAGATGAAGAAATGCATGATTCCGTTGAGCTTGGCCTGCGAGAAATTCTGCGTGGCACCTGGTGCGATACGGCGCAGCAGGTAGTTGCCGCCTTCGGTGGCACCGAGGACGTGGCCGAAGTAGGAAGAAACGATGGCCACGATGGCGATGAATGGGGACACGAAAGCAAGCACTGGAACGCCCGTCACGTTAGCGAGGTAGGACAGGACTGGCAGGTTTTGCTCGCGTGCCTCCGCGAGGCCATCTGCACCCAGCGCGAGGGTGCACGACCACACGAAGAACATTGTGAATACAGTCAGCAAGATCGCGGTAAGCGCGAGTGCACGGGAGGCGTTCCCAGAGCTCTTCTCCTTGCCGTGCGCTGCGACCATAGCCAAGGAGAACTGGGAAATGGCGGGGGAGTGGTTGAAAGCGAAGACAAGGACGGGGATGATGAGCGCGACGCTGCCGACGATGCTCCAGTCAGCATTTCCTGTGCTTGCGAAAGAGTCGAAGTCCCAACGGGGAATGAGGTAGAGGGAGAGCGCGCCGAGACAGAAGATTAGCGGGTAAACCAAGAACTGGGTGACCTTCAGGACCATCTTCTGGCCGAAGCCGAAGACTACGGTCATGATTCCGACGAGCAGGAATGATAGGAGCGGACGGGGGATTTCCGGGCCGTTGAGCTGGTTGACGATGAAGCTATTAACCGTGTTGGTGATGGAGACACCGTAGATCAAGACGATCGGGAAGATGGCCAGGAAGTACAGGATAGAGATGACAAAACCTGCGGTCTTACCGAAGTAGTCGGTCACGACTTCGGTGATGTCATCGCCTTGACGTGGGGATGCACAGATCATGCGCGCGAGGCCGCGGTGTGAGAAGTACGTCATGGGGCCAATGAGGAGGGTGGCGATGACGAGCGGCCAGAAGCCGAAGCTGCCGGCGTTGATGGGCAGGAACAAGATTCCTGCACCGACTGCGGTGCCGAAGAGTGAGATGGCCCATTCCGTGTTGGTTGCGTGGTGGGCGTTATCTGATGCGGGGTGGGCATCCGAAAGTGCGGCAGCTTCGCTGGCGCTGGTGCTGTTCACGTTCTCTGCTGATGATGAAGTCACTGTTTGCCTTTGGTTATCGGTTTACATTTTTGAGAGCAGTGTGAAAATAGGCTAGCAGCTGTAGTGCACGTCACGAATGCGTTCCAGCTAATTAATAGTCTCCCGTATGTCTGGGATTTGAGACTTGAGGGAATAGTCTTGGGTGGAGTAGTGTTGTACGAACTGTAGAGAAAGCACATGCCCGCTCTACGGATGTAGGGGGTCGACTTGGTTTCGACTTCGTACATTGAGCCAGGGGAAGCGTGCCGGTGCAGGCTGGAGACCACCGTAAGCGTCGCAGCAACCAATAAACGCAGAGAAGAACTCTCAGCGTGACTACGCCCTCGCTGCCTAATTTCAGCGACGCGTGTCTGTCAGCCCAGGTTTAGTTCCTGACCTGGTTCCTGGCATCGACTAAGGAACTTGCTCCACCGGCTTGTCGTTCGGTCGGTGGGGGACTTTCAGAGCGACTGGGCTCATCATCCGGAACGTGTTTGCCCGTGCCGGAGGGCCGAGTAGAGATCCTGTGCAGACTGCGCACGGAGAAGCCCTGGCGAGGTGACGAAGGACCCGGGTTCAATTCCCGGCGGCTCCACCGCAAAGTCCCAGCTAGACTACGTTCTATCTGGGGCTTTTCAATTTTTAGCCGAATCGCGTGAGCCTGGTTGTTAAGAACAAAAAGAAAGGGACTGCAATAACCGCGGTCGTTCTTTCCATTATTGGCACGATCCTTGCCGTCGTAGTTTCTGCGTTGGGAACGGCAAGGCCCGGTAAGCTGCAGGTATGACACGCAACACCACGCCGGACGAAGGTGAGAAGAAGGGGGCATCGGCAAGCCCTGCCGTCGCTGCGCCCAATAGTGGGGAGCTCGTGCACACGTCGGTGCCCTGGGCGTATGGCTCGGCGGGGGAGAGCGCGTGGCATTTGTCGCGCCGGGCGTGGGGGTTAGTTGTGCGCCGGGTGCGCTATGAGTTCTTCATGAACGCGATGATGGACCGCGCGGCGACGCTCACGTTCTTTACGGTGCTCACGGCGCTGCCCATGGTGTTGGGCGTGTACTCCATTGCGACGCTGGTGCTCGCGCGCAATGAGGAACAGGTGCAGAAACTCACGGCTGATTTCATCGGGACGTACCTGCCGCCGGAATGGGCGGATGCCGCACAGCGGATCGTGGATGCGGTGGTGGGGTCGACGCAACAGTCGACGCTCATGCTGGTGTTATCGGTGGTCCTTGCACTGTCTTCATCCTCGGCGTATGTGCGGGCGTTCGCGCGCAGTGCCAATGCGATGTATGGGCGAGTGGAAGGCCGCGGGCTCGTGCGCACGTGGACAGTGATGTGGCTTCTTACCATCGCAATGGTGCTGGGCGCCGTGGTGATCTTTGTGGCGCTCATGCTGCAGCGCGACATCGTAGTGGGGCTGTTGCGGCCTTTTGGTGGGGTCGCGGGTGTTTCTTCGGTGCGTTCTTTCCTCGTCGATTCCTTCCTGCCGGTGTGGCAATGGCTGCGCTGGCCGGTCGTGGCGGTGATGAGCGTGACACTGTTGGCGTTGTTGTATCGCTTCGCGCCGAATGTGCGGACGCGGAAATTCCAGTGGCTCACGGTGGGCTCAACTATCGCGTTACTGGGCGCTGTCGTGGCGTGGGGACTGGTGCGGGTCTATCTCACGGTGGTGGGTGCGCGCAGCGCGTACGGCGCGCTGGGTACGGTCATCATCGCGCTGTTTGTGTTGTGGATCATGAACACACTGTTTATCCTCGGCGTGAAGATCGACGCGGAGATTACGCGCGCGATGGAGTTGGAGCGGGGGCTCGAGTCGGAGCGCGTTATCCAGGCGCCGCCGCGCGCGACGGGCTCGGCGGTGGCGCAGTCCGCCGCTGTGAGAGAACTGGAGGGGTTGGGCAAGGAGATCCGACTTGAAGATTGAGCATGAATGAGAGTGTGGCATATCGGTACACCCGGATGGCATGCGGAAACGACAACTGCCCCGTCACTTTCTCTCGGGCCCCGATTCCGCAGGCCCCGCCGACAAGGCGCATGAGGTCTGCCCTTATAGCAACGCCACCCGCGGCAACATTGACGTCAAGGTTTCTGTCGTCGAGGATTAATCGGCGCGGTGCTGGAGCACCGTTTCTTAACCACAAAAGCGCTGAACCAGCGCATCGTATGCCTTCACCGTGAGATCTAGGTCTTCCAGGTGGAGGCATTCGTCATGGGAATGTAGCTCGTTGTTGGCGCTCGCTAAGTCCCGTGCGCGAGCATGCAGGGCGAAACCATAGCCCACACCACCCATGCGGCGGGCGAATCGCAGATCTGAGCCGCCCGAGGCGTAGATGGGCACAACTGATGCCTCTGGGAAGAACTCGCCAAATGTCGCAGCCATCGCATCCCAGAGCGGACCCTCTGCAGGCGATGCCGAGGGGGTCTCATTGTTGAGATGCTCGATCCTTATCTCATCAGCCATGTCACCCAGCGCCGCAATGAGGGCGGCGTCGACAGAATCCGCGGTATCCGTCGGATGCGCCCGGATGTCGAGGTTGAGATAAGCCTTCGAAGGGATGACATTGATGGCGCTACCGCCATGAATCCCCGTGAAAGCGATGTTGGTGTGACTAAACGAGTGTGCGAACGCCGCTAGCTCACCGAAAGTCTCATAAGTAGCGTCCCCTGCGGATCCGTCGACAAGCGCGGCGGTGGTATCCGGATCGAAGTGGAACGCCTCCACGAACCAAGACCACACGTGGTCATAGGCGGGCGGCATCGCCAATGCTCCCACGCGCCGGGCGGCCTCCGCCAGTGTGAGGATGGATGAAGACTTTCCATAGGGAAGGGAGCCGTGCCCCGTATCCCCCGTGGCATGGAGGCGACGCTGGAAGATGCCCTTCTCACCGACGTTGATAACCAGAGCATCGCTGCCATCACGCACCGGCAGATGCGAGCCGCCAGTCTCGGAGAGGCAGTTCTTCCAGGAAAATGCGTCGGGGCGGTTCTCAGAAATCCAGCGCGCGCCCAACCTTCCGCCGGATTCTTCGTCGGCGAGCCCCACGAAGGCCACTGTTCCCTTTGGCGGGTTGCCTGCCTGTGCGCGCCGGGCTGTTTCGCGCGTGACTGCGGCTTGCGACGCCGTGATGAAGAGCATGTCGAATACTCCGCGGCCGTACAAAACGCCGTCTACTACCTCGGCGCCGAAGGGATCGTGAGTCCATTTGTCTTCGTCAACGGGGACTACGTCAAGGTGGCCGAGCATCGTCAGTGGTTCCGCTGTGGGGTTGCTGCCGGGCACTGTAAACGCGATCGACACGCGGCCGGGTTCTGGCTCGAAGCGCTCCACCTGGGCTCCCGAGCCCTCGAAGAACTCCTCCAACAGGTCCGCGTTGCGGTACTCGTGGCCACTTCCCGGGGTGCCGTCGTTGATGCAACGATTGCGAATTAACCCCTGCAAGAGTTCAAGAGTGTCGTTGAATAAACCCATTCTGAGGAAGTCGCCTTTCTGGTTTTGCCGTTGAGTGTCCCACGTTCCAAGGTTTCTATATCTCAACCGATAAATAAAAACTTGAGATGTGCATCACCGTTGCATGTAATGTAAGTTACATTGTATAGAAAGTATTGCGGGGATAACCCCTCGGCAAATGGGCAAGATGACCAAAAATAAAAGACCAATCCCCTTAAAGCACGAGGAGAACCACCATGGCCATCACAAAAGAGACCACGAGTGACCCGCAGGGGAGCGCAGGTCCTGCAAAGGATGCGAAAACTCAGCCAGCCAGTAACGGTTGGCTCGATAAGTTTCTCAACGGCGTTGAATACGTAGGCAACAAGCTGCCAGAGCCGTTCACCATCTTCCTGATCCTGTTCCTCATCACCGGCGTTGCTTCTTCCATCATGGCGTGGATGGGCATCAAGGTGCAGGTACCTGGATCTGATGAAATCCAGCCCGTCAAAGGCTTATTCACCGGCGAAGGCATGTCGTGGTTTACCACCACGATGGGAGAGAATTACATCAACTTCCCGCCGCTGGTTACGGTGCTGCCCATCATGCTGGCAGTCGGCGTGGCCGAGCGCTCCGGAATGCTCTCCGCCCTCATTCGCAAGCTCTTCGGCTCTGCGAAGCCATGGCTTTTGCCTTACGCAGTCGGCGTCATTGGCGTGACCGCATCGGTCATGGCTGACGCTGCCTTCGTTATCGTTCCGCCACTGGCGGCGATGGTGTTCAAGGCAGCCGGCCGTCACCCTGTCGCAGGCCTCATCGGTGGCTTCGCTGCCGTTGGCGCCGGCTACTCCACCGCGCTGGTCCCGACCTCCCTGGATGCGCTGTTCGCAGGTATTGCCACCGCGGTTATGGAGACCCTCCCGGGCATGGAGTTCACTGACGTGAACGCAATGTCCAACTACTTCTTCAATGTGGCATCTTCCATTGTTCTCGGTGTCTTGGCTGGTTTCATCACTGATCGCGTCATCGAGCCGCGCATGTGGAAGCAGGAAGTGCCTACTGAAGAGAACATCGATCCGGAAGAGGCCGCGCACCGTGGCGACCGCGACGAGAACGGCGAGGAGCTCTCCGCAGAGCTTTCCCCGACTGAAAGCAAAGGCCTGGTGTGGTCTGCAGTTGCCACCGTCATCGTTACCGCGGCACTGTTGTTCGCCATTCTTCTGCCAGAATCCCCGTGGCGTAACGAGACCGGCGGCTTCCTGCCGAAGTCGCCGCTGATGAGCTCCATCGTCTTCATCGTCTTCCTGTACTTCCTTGTGCTCGGTGTGGTCTATGGCAAGGTCGTGGGCACCGTCAATGGCATCAAGGACGTCGTCGACATGATGATTGGCTCGCTGAAAGACATGATGAGCTTCCTCATCTTGGCCTTCATCTTGGGCCAGTTCGTGGCGCTGTTTGCGTGGACCGGCATCGGTACTTTTACTGCGGTCAAGGGCGCGGCGTTCCTGGAATCCATCGGTCTCACCGGCTTCGGCGCGGTCCTCGCGTTCATCGTCCTGGCCTCGTGCCTGAACCTGCTCATCATCTCCGGTTCTTCGATGTGGACCCTGATGGCGGCAGTGTTCGTTCCGATGTTCGCACTGCTGGGCTATGAGCCGGCCTTCATTCAGGGCGCCTTCCGCGTGGGTGACTCTGCAACTCAGATCATCACTCCGCTGAACCCGTACATGATTGTGATGCTGGGATTCCTGCAGCGCTACGAGCCGAAGGCAGGCCTGGGCACCCTGATGTCGCGCCTGATGCCATACGTGGTTCCGTTCTTCACCGCGTGGGCAATTCTGCTGGCCATCTGGTTCTACGCAGACCTGCCGCTGGGTCCGGGCAACAACATTTTCATCGAGGGATAACGTGTGCGATAGCGACAATCACGCAAGAAACAATCCATCAACGGCATATCTGGAGGCCACGGAGCAGCTCATTGCGCAGCGCGTGGCGGCCGTCCAAGCAGCCAACGCGGGAGCGCAAGCATCCTTGGCGGAGGCTTATGCGGGGCAGGACGTGCTGTGGAAGGCGGCGTCGGAAAGTGCTGACGCCCACCGCGAGCTTGCCGCCCACATCGTGCAGGATTTGCATGCTCACCCAGAGACGGCCTTCGAGGAACACCGCTCGATGGGCATGCTTGCCGACGTCGTGGAGCAACGCGGTTTCCCCGTCCGGTGCGGTGTTTACGAGGTGGAAACCGCTTTCGAGGCGGAGTGGAGGAGCCCGAACTTCGATGCGTCATCTCATCCCACCGTGGCAATCATGGCTGAGTATGACGCGCTGCCCGGTATCGGGCACGGCTGTGGTCACAACGTCATCGCTGCCGCGGGCGTGGGCGGATTCCTATCCGCGGTCGAGGCGCTGCGTAAGAACGGCGGCGTCGAGGGGCGCCTGCTGCTGCAGGGTACCCCGGCCGAGGAGGGGCATTCGGGCAAGGAGTACATGATCCGTGGCGGCAGCCTTGACTCTGTGGATGCAGCGATGATGATCCATGGCTTTGGCTATGACATTGGCTCGCACGCGTGGGTCGGGCGCCGCAGCGTCAACGTGAGCTTCCGCGGCGTGGCGGCGCACGCGAGTTCGCAACCTTTCATGGGACGCAACGCCCTCGACGCAGCATCCTTGGCCTACCAGGGCATTGGCCTGATGCGTCAGCAGATGCCTCCGAGTGATCGCGTCCACGCCATCATGGGCGGGGGAGCGCGACCTTCGGTGATTCCGCGTGAAGCCTCGATGCACATCTATGTGCGTTCCTTGGGCAACCAGACCCTCATGGATTTGTCCCAACGCGTTAACGAAATCGTTGAGGGGGCTGCGCTAATGGCCGGCGTCCAGGTCGATGTCGAATGGGACGAGCACCCGATGACGCTGCCGGTACGCAACAACGAGGCGCTGGTGGAGCGGTGGACGCGCACGCAAACGCTGCGCGGAAGGACGGCGCTTCCCGCGGGAACCGTGCCGGAGACCCTTGCCGCGTCCACGGACTTCGGTAACGTCTCGCACCTTGTGCCGGGCATTCACCCGATGGTCAAGGTCTCTCCGTCCGACGTTGCCTTGCATACCGAGGACTTCGCTCGTTGGGCCGCAACGGATACGGCTGTCGACGCCGCAGTGGACTCGGCAGCAGGCTTGGCCCAAGTAGCGATCGACTACTTGGCGGACATGAAAATGCGCGCGGCAGCGAACGCGGAGTTTGCTGAACAGGGCGCTGTTTCGGTGGCGGATCTCTTGGCCAAGTCGGCCACGGACTAGGTGCCGGGTAGGTGAGAAGTAGGTTTTCTTGCACTGTGCAAGGGTGGGGGTAACCACCTCTTTGTGCAGTGCAACCTACAATTTATTGCATTTGTAGGCGTGCCTAGCAAAAAGTTGGTTGAAAGGTAAGGCTTACATCGGTTAGGTTAGGCGAGTATTCGAAAATCTCTCGAAAAGGACATCATGACCGCCAAGATTCGTCGTTCTCTCGTCGCGTCCGTCGCAGCTCTGTCGATGGCTCTGACCGCTTGCTCTTCTGCAGAAGAGTCCACCTCCGGTTCTTCTGACACCTCCGCAGCTTCCTCCTCCGAGACCACGGAGATTACTCTCGAGGACAACTTTGGTGAGAAGAAGATTGCTACCCCGGTTACCGCCCCGGCCGTTACGGATAACCGCGCTTTCGAGATTCTTGCTAACTGGGATGTCAAGATCGCCGCCGCACCGCTGAAGCTGGTTCCTTCCACCGTGCGCGATGTCTACAACAAGGACACCGTTGCAGCTGACCTCGGTTCCCACCGCGAGCCGGACCTCGAGGCACTCGTTGCCGCTGAGCCAGACGTGATCTGGAACGGCCAGCGCTTCGAGCAGTACCAGGAAGACATTGAGAAGCTGGTCGAGGACGTTCCGGTCGTTGACTTTGAGCCGCGCGATGACAAGGACTTCTTTGAAGAACTCAAGCGCCACACCAAGGCGCTGGGCCAGACCTTCGGACACGAAGAGGACGCAGCCAAGCTCATCAAGGACTTCGACGCAGCCGCAAAGCGTGCCAAGGAAGCTTATGATCCTTCCAAGAAGGTCATGGCAGTGAACACCTCCGGTGGCGAGATCGGCTATATCGCGCCGAAGATCGGCCGCACCTACGGCCCGGTTTTCGACCTCATCGGTATGACCCCGGCTCTGGAGGTTCCGGAAGGAACCGATGACCACGAGGGCGACGACATCTCCGTCGAGGCAATCGCTGAGTCCAACCCGGACTGGATCCTCGTTATGGACCGCGACGCAGCCATCAGTAAGGAAGGCAAAGAGCACGTTCCAGGCGACAAACTCGTTAACGAGAATGCTGCGCTGAAGAACGTGACCGCAGTCAAGGAAGGCAACGTCTACGTTGCCCCGGCTGATACCTACGTCAACGAGAGCATCATTACTTACACTGAGATTCTCAACGCTCTGGCCGATGCCTTTGAGAAGCAGTCCTAACCTGCACCAATAGAACCGAAACCGGAACGCCGAAAGGCTTTCCGGTTTTTGGTGTGAAAGAGATAGATTTTGACTTCAGCAGAGAAAACCGCGGTTCAAGAAGTAACACCCGCTCGCCGTTCCCGCGGCAAGCTTTTCACTTGGAAGCTGTTGCTCGGCGTCGTGGCTGTAGCGGCGTTGCTCCTCCTTTCGCTCATGGTGGGGGAGTATTCGATCCTTGAGCACGACGACGGCCGCGACATGTTTATGACCACGCGCATTCCGCGCACCATCGCCCTGGTGCTCGCGGGCGCGGCGATGGCGATGAGTGGATTGGTGATGCAGCTGCTCACCCAGAATCGCTTCGTTGAACCCACGACCACGGGTACCACGGAATGGGCAGGCTTCGGCCTTCTCTTTTCGATGATCGTGCTCCCGCACGCGTCGGTGCTTGGCCGCATGGTCATCTCTGTTGTGTTTTCTTTCATCGGCACGATGGTCTTCTTCGCTTTCTTGCGCCGAGTCACGTTGCGCTCCTCGCTCATCGTGCCGATCATCGGCATCATGCTGGGCGCCGTCGTCAGCGCGGTGTCCTCTTTCGTGGCACTGACCACCGACAAACTGCAGCAGCTGGGTATCTGGTTCATGGGCTCGTTCACCTCCGTGTACGAGGGCCAGTACGAGGTACTGTGGATCGTGTTGCTGGTGCTGCTCGCGGTGTTCTTCTACGCGGACAAACTCACAGTCGCCGGCTTGGGCCAAGAAATCGCCACCAACGTGGGCCTGAATTACAGCCGAATGATCCTCATCGGCACCGGGCTCATCGCTGTGGCCACTGGCGTGGTCACCGTGGTCGTGGGCTCCCTGCCTTTCTTGGGACTTATCGTTCCCAACGTGGTGAGCATGTTCCGCGGCGATGACCTGCGCTCAAACCTTCCTTGGGTATGCCTGCTCGGTATTGCCACGGTCACCTTGTGTGACCTCATCGGCCGAACCGTCATTTCGCCGTTTGAACTGCCCGTATCCGTCATCCTGGGCGTGATTGGCGCGGCCGTCTTCGTATTCCTGATTGTGAGGTCCACCCGTGAGCGTTAAGACAGAGCAGCGCACAGGCGACGTCGCCAAGCAGCGCTATGTAGGCTCCTTCCAGTCGGCCAAAGCAGCGCGCAAGTATTGGATCATCTTGGTGGCGCTCATCGTGGCGGGCGCACTCTTCGCGTTTGGCCTGCTGGCGTATGGCAATCCCATGGACTTCGGAACGCGTAAGTGGTGGCTCATCGCGCAACGCCGCGCCGACGCCGTGACCGCCATGGCTATCGTGGCTGTGTGCCAAGCCGTTGCGACTGTGGCCTTTCATACAGTCACCAACAACCGCATCCTGACCCCGTCCATCATGGGCTTTGAATCGCTCTACGTGGCGATTAATACTGCGACCGTCTTCTTCCTAGGCGCCACGGGCCTGACGGAAGCCCGCAATATAGGCACCTTCCTGTTCCAGATGGCAGTGATGATTGTGCTCTCGCTCATCCTGTACTCGTGGCTGCTGACCAACCGCAGCAACAACATGCATGCGATGCTATTGGTCGGCGTAGTCATTGGTGGCGGACTTGGATCGCTGTCCACTCTGATGCAGCGCATGCTGACACCCAGCGAGTTCGACGTGCTGACGGCACGACTGTTTGGCTCGGTCAACAATGCTGAGACTGAGTATTATCCCATCGCAATTCCGCTGGTGATTGCGGCGACGGCGTTGCTCTTCTTTAATTCCCGCCACCTCAACGTGCTCTCGCTTGGTCGCGACGCTGCCACCAACCTCGGCGTGAATCACAAATTCAACGCGATCTTTACTCTGATCCTGGTATCAGTTCTCATGGCCACCACCACCTCGCTCGTAGGTCCCATGACCTTCCTCGGGTTCTTGGTGGCAACCTTGGCCTACCAGTTCGCGGAAACCTACGACCACCGGTACTTGTTCCCCATGGCCATCGCCACTGCCTTTGCTGTGCTCACGGGTGCGTACTTCCTCATGCAGCACGTCTTCTACGCGCAGGGCGTTGTATCCATCATCATTGAGCTCGTCGGCGGCTCGGTATTCCTCATCGTCATTTTGCGAAAGGGCAGACTGTGATCACACTCAATAACGTTGCGAAGACCTATTCCCACGAGACGAACATTGGCCCAGTGTCCCTTGACATTCCGGCCGGCGGTATCACCGCGCTTGTGGGGCCCAACGGTGCCGGCAAGTCCACGCTGCTGACGATGGTTGGGCGTTTGCTCGATATCGACGAAGGCACCATTGAGGTCGCTGGATTAGACATCGCCTCTACCAAGTCCCAGGACTTGGCCAAGATTTTGTCCATCCTGCGGCAGGAGAACCACTTCATCACGAAGCTGACGGTGCGTCAGCTCGTGGGGTTTGGCCGCTTCCCGTACTCGCATGGCCGCCTGACGGCTGAGGACGAGGAGATCATCTCCAAGTACATTGACTTCCTTCACCTCAGCGATTTGGAGAACCGCTACCTGGATCAGCTCTCGGGCGGCCAGCGTCAGCGCGCGTATGTGGCGATGGTCCTGTGCCAGGAGACTGATTACGTTTTGCTGGACGAGCCTCTCAACAACCTTGATATCGCGCACTCCGTGGAAATGATGAAGCACCTCAAGGAGGCCGCGCAGAACTTCGGGCGCACGATCATCATTGTTTTGCATGACATCAACTTCGCTGCCCGCTATGCCGATCACATTTGTGCGGTGAAGAATGGGGAAGTGGTGGCCTTCGGTAATCCGGAGGAGGTCATGCGCGACGAGGTGCTGACCCCAATCTTCAATACGCCCATCACGGTTATCAACGGCCCCGACGGTCTGTTGGCGTGCTATCACTAGCTGCTTGACGAGGTCGCGCCTTCTGGGCGCTGCTTGATACGCCAGGTTTGTCCCCGAAATGGGAATTTACCTGGCGATTTGTGTACTAACACTAGTGCGCGCTAAATTATTCCAAGTCGCAACGAGGTGGCCGCAAGGTTAACAAGTTGAGATGAGGATGAATTCTTCTTCACGGATTTGACACAAATCAAAGAAGTGAGTAAGTTAATCCGAGTCGCTTCAAGAGTTAGGAACTGAAATTCCGAGCAAACGAAGTCGCGATGATGTCTGAGAACTCAATAGTGTGCCAATGTACTTTTTACTACTTTGTGGTGATCGTGATTGTGCTGACTAAGCTGGGTGTTTGGTTGGTGTGGTGTGTGCCGGATCGGGCCTTTTTTGATGAGGGCGCGATTGTAAATAATTAAGTTTGTTTGTTTGGTATGCATTGAGATTGCGTGAATCATTTTTTGTGGTTTGGCTGCCCCCTTTATTTTGCCCCGTCGGGTTGGGGGTGGTTGTGATTTTTCTTTGTATAGTAATTTTTGGATTTGCCAGCCTTATTAAGAATCGATGTTGTTGTTTTTGCGATGGTGTTGGTTTTTGGTTGGTTTGTCTTTTTGTTAGGTTTGGGC
>NZ_KV788356.1:0-13819 GCF_001807215.1 Corynebacterium sp. HMSC05D08
AAAAAGCTGTCTCTTATTTCCTTATGTGTTTTGAGGTCTAATCATGCGCCGCTATGTTTCCTTACTCTGTGTTGCTGCCCTAGCGCTTTCTGGCTGCAGTAATTCCGGAAAAGACGACTCCGCTAAAGAAACAGAGAAGATGTTCAATACGATGGCGTCGCAAAGTTCAGCAGAGGCGGATTCCCAAGAATTCACGGCGTCAGAAGAATCGAAGAAACCAGCGGTGGTCGTTGAAGACGGCATCTTGAAGATGACAGGCAAGGTTGTAAAGAAGAAAGGTCGTGAGACCCTAGGCTCGCATCCTGAATCCGGAATCTCTGAAAGCGAGCTCAATGGCGACTATTGGATCCTCGAATTTGACGCACCGGGGGAGATCACCGGGTACAAGGCAGGTCACAAGGAAACCCGTGTGGTCGATAGCGGCTTCCTTGCATCGCACTACGACGCGGACGAGGAAAGACGCGAAAAGGCAGAGCCGTGGGTGGGCAAGCATGTGACGGTGTCGATCCCTGCTGACAAAGTTAGTTGGGCAAGTGATCCCTCTTTGCCGATCGGCCCGCCTCGTGTGGGCGCCGGCTTTGAAATCGTAGCTGCTGAATAACAAGAACTCCTTGTGGCTGCGCAGATCAACTACAAGGAGTTCTTGATGTCTTTCGGGAGCCAAAGGCAGTTTCGCCGATTAGTGCTTGACCGGAGTAACGCGGCCAGCCCGCCAATCCATGAAGGCCATGGCGGCGCAGAAGATGTTGAGCACGGCGCTGGTGCCCAGGGCGAAGGTGCCTACCTTGTACATGGTGGTACCGGCGGCGTCGAAGTTGTTGAAGATGATAAGCCAGCAGATCCAGCCGATGAGCGCGGTCAACGCAGCGAGGGCGGATAGTCCGCGTAGGCCACGTGCGGGGCGTTCAGATGGGGCGAAGGCTTTGTGCGCGGCGTCGACAAGAATGGCGAGCGCAACGAGGATACTCACGGTGCCGGATAGCCACGTGGGCAGCAGGGCAGAAGTGCCAAGGACTACCGGGAAGATGAAAGATAGCGCCACCAAGACGAATGCCACGGCATGTAAAACGGTGCTACGGCCCTGATATGAAGCAAACATTTAGGCCTCCTTCTTCTGAGCATCTGCTTGCATTGCAAGCACTTCTGCGCGGTGTGGCGGCTGTGCGCCCTTGCGGGAGACAGTAATCGCAGCGGCTGCCGCGGCGAATTCCAAAATCTCTTTCCAGTCGTATTCGCTCAAGTGAGTGAGCGCTTCCGCCGTGAGGTTGCGGCGGGCGATCTCTGTGAGCAGCGCGCCCATGATGGTATCGCCCGCGCCGATGGTGTCGGCGACGTCGACATTGACGGACGGCACATCGAGCCGGGTCGTGCCAGCGCGCAACGTGAGGCCCTCGCCGCCGCGGGTAACCACCACGACGGGAACCTGCTTGAGGGCCTGCTTGCCTAGGAATTCCACTTCTTCCTCAGAAAGCTTCAGCACGGTGACGTGGGCAAGTAGCTCGTTGAGGAAGGCCTTGTGCTCATCGTTGGCATAGAACGGGCGGATATTCGGATCGAGCGCCACGATGCTGCCCTGCGCCGCGAATTGCTTGAGCAGTTCTCCATAGCGCGAAGCACCTGGCTCCAACGCGAGGGAAACAGTGCCGAAGCAGGCAATCTCGGCGTCGGAAAGCGTGGGCTCAACCAACCTATCTGCCGTGCCCTCCGTGTAGAAGGTATAGGACGCCGAACCATCATCACCGATGCTGGTCACGGCCAAAGTGGTGGGCTCTGGACCGCGCTGGACCATTGCTGTGTCCACGCCTTCCTGCTCCAGCCTTTTCACCAGCGCGTTACCGAAACCGTCGGTGGAAAGGCGCGACTGGAAGCTGACCTCGCCGCCCAGACGTGCTGCCGCGATGGCCGCATTGAAAGGCCCGCCGCCCAGGGCCGGCGTGAGGTCTTGCAAGCTACCTGGGGCGACGGGGACGAGGTCGACGAGTCCTTCGCCACACACATGGATCTTCATGTTTTCCATAGTATCGGTGATATGAACTACCGTCCGAACTTTCACATCGCACCACCCCTCGGCCGCCTCAATGATCCCAATGGCGTGTTCCTCGACGGCGATACACTCCACGTGTATTACCAGCATGACCCTTGTTTTCCTTATGCCAGCAAGCGCACGGGTTGGGGGCATGCTTCCACGCTGTTGAGCGTCCCTGGGCCCTGGCAGCATCACCCGGATGTGCTGTACCCGGACATGCCTTATGACATGCATGGTTGCTACTCCGGTGGGGCCGTGGTCGACGGCACTGACGTGTGGCTTTACTACACGGGCAACCTCAAGCACGATGGGCGCCGCATTCCCTCGCAGAACAGGGTGCGCGTGCTTGACCCATCAGGGCCCGAGGGTGGCATCTACCAGCGCGATGCCGGAAATCCGCTCATCCCTGACGCGGAGGAGGGCTTTACCGGGCACTTCCGCGATCCGCAGATTTCGCGCGACGAACATGGCTGGCGCATGGTCATCGGCGCGCAGCGCACGGACGAGACGGGCACGGTGGTGCTCTATCGCTCCACGGACCTGGAGGTCTGGGAGTTTCAGGGGGAGCTTAATTTTGCGCTTTCCGACGTCCGCCCAGGGCTTAGCCCCGACATCCTCCCGGGCGGGTACATGTGGGAGTGTCCCAACTTGGTGACCCTGACGGATAAGGCAACCGGTAAGGACAAGGACGTTTTGGTTTTCTGTCCGCAGGGCCTGGAGCCCGTGAGTGTGGACGGGCAGACTCACTACGCCTCCTCTGATCAGTGCGGCTATGTTGTTGGTCGCCTGGAAGGAACCACTTTCCACGTTGAACGCGGCTTCAGCGAGTTGGATTATGGTCATGAGTTCTATGCGCCGCAGCTCGTCGGCACCGGTGACGGCGAGGCTGTGATGCTGGGCTGGATCGGCCTGCCTTCCCAGGACGATAAGCCGACGGTCGACGAGGGCTGGGTGCATACGCTTTCCTTGCCGCGCCGAGTGTGGCTGGAGGATGGCTGGCTGCACCAGCTCCCGGTATGGAAGTCCATTCCGGAGGCGAGTGGCCGCGAGGGCTTTGGCACGACCACGAGCGTGGTGGCCTCGCGTGGTGGGCAATACAGCCTGGTTGACGCGGCGGGCACCGAGCGTCTGCAATTTACTGCGGGCGAGGGGCTGCTGCGTATAAAAGTCGGCGAAGATGAACGCGTTATCGCTTGCCCGGAGGGGGAACTCGTGGCCATCGCCGATGGCTGCGCGGTAGAGATTTTTGCCGGCGGTGGGCACGTCGCCGCGGCTGCTAGCGTGTTTGGTGAAAACGATGCTCGCTGGAGTGGATGGCGCGAGATATAGAGAGGGAGGCTGCGGGGAAGCGGATTTGGTGACCGTTTGGAACCCAAGAAAAGGTGAATTCTCCCTCATTTATGCCCGAATGGTTGGTTTTCTTTCCGGGTGATGTATTTAATAGAGGTTAAGGACAGTTAGCCCGCATCACTAGGAAAGGGATCCACCTATGGATCACAAAGAAGTCGCCGCGCGGACGCTCAAAGCATTGGGTGGCGAAGACAATATCGTTGGACTTGCGCACTGTGCCACCCGCCTGCGCATGGTTCTCAAAGACACCAAAGAAGTAGACACCAAAGCACTCGAGAGCGACCCCGATCTCAAAGGCATCTTTGAGGCAGGCGGCATGTTCCAGGTGATTGTTGGTCCAGGCGACGTTAACGTCGTCTACAAAGAAATGACCGGCATGATCCGCAAGGACGTCGCCGTTTCCACTGATGAGCTCAAGGACATTGCCGCAAACTCTGGCAACTGGTTCTCACGGGCCATCAAGGTTCTTGCAGACATATTCGTTCCGCTGATTCCGATTCTGGTCGGTGGTGGTCTGCTGATGGCCCTGAATAACGTTCTTTCTGCCGAGGGGCTTTTCGGCGACCAATCTGTTATTCAGATGGTCCCAGCGCTAGAGGACGTTGCCGGTCTTATTAATCTGCTGGCCTCTGCGCCGTTTGCCTTCTTGCCGATTTTGGTCGGCTTTACAGCCACAAAGCGTTTCGGCGGCAACGAGTTCCTCGGTGCCGGCATGGCGATGGCCATGGTCATGCCGGACTTAGTCAACGGCTACAGTGTGGCCGAGACTATCAACTCTGGCGAGATGACCTACTGGAACATTTTCGGCCTCGACGTTGCCCAAGCAGGCTACCAAGGCTCCATCCTGCCGATCCTGGTCATTGCCTGGATCTTGGCAACCATTGAGAAGTTCCTGCACCGTCACCTCAAGGGCACGGTGGACTTCATGCTCACGCCACTTATCACCCTACTGCTGACAGGATTTATTACCTTCGTTGCCATTGGTCCGTTCCTGCGCACCGCGGGTGAGTGGCTGGGTGTTGGCCTTGCCAACCTCTACGACTTCGCCGGTCCGGTGGGTGGCTTCCTCTTCGGTCTGGTGTACTCGCCGATCGTTATCACTGGTCTCCATCAGTCCTTCCCGCCGATCGAGTACATGCTGTGGGATCAGGGCGGATCCTTCATCTTCGCGACGGCCTCCATGGCCAACATCGCACAAGGTGGCGCAGCCCTCGCTGTCTACTTCCTTGCACGTAGTGAGAAGCTCAAGGGCTTGGCCGGTGCTTCCGGTATGTCCGCTTTGTTCGGCATCACCGAGCCTGCCATTTTCGGTGTTAACCTGCGACTGCGTTGGCCGTTCTACATCGGCATGGGTGCCTCGGCAATTGCCTCGACGCTCATCGCACTCTTCGATGTCAAGGCAACCGCGCTGGGTGCTGCCGGCCTCATCGGCTTCGTGTCCATGCGCCCAGAGGATTACACGCAGTTCTTCATCTGCGCATTCGTTTCCCTCATCTTGGCCTTCGGCGTGGCCTTTGCCTATGGTCGCTACCTCATTTCTAAGAATGGCTCCATCGACCCGGATGAGACTGGTGCCGTCACAGCGACGAGTAGCGATGTGCCGTCCGCTACTGCGGCCCCCAACGCCTACCGTGTGGCTTCGCCGCTGACCGGCAGCGCTGTGGCCCTCTCTGCCGTCTCCGACCCGATGTTCGCTGCGGGCAAGCTGGGCGCTGGCGCTGCCATCGAGCCCACCGAAGGCCGCCTCGTTTCCCCGATTGACGGCAAAGTTACAGTGACTTTCCCTTCGAAGCACGCGTACGCCGTGCGTGGTAAGGATGCTGACGGCAACAACGTTGATATCCTCATGCACATCGGCTTTGACACCGTGAACCTTAAAGGCGAGCACTTTACCTCTCACGTTTCCAAGGGTGATGAAGTCAAGGTAGGCGACCTCCTCTGCGAGTTTGATATTGAGGCCATCAAGGCCGCTGACTACCCGGTGACAACCCCGGTCGTGGTGTCCAACTCCAAGAAGACGGGCTCAGTCCTGCCGGCCTATCACCCGGGTGAGGACATCGCTTTCGGCGACGCGCTGCTCACCGTTGACCCCAAGGTCACGGAAGAAGCGGCAGCGTCCCCAACCGCTAGCTAGTTAAACACTAACGCCTCATCCCCGCTACTGAACCTAGGGTTCGGAGCGGGGATGAGGCGTATAAGCGGTTGCAGACCATGGGGCAGGAATACCTTGGTGAAGCAGACAGGGGACGTCTTCTGGCACAGAGTACGTATTCTGGCTTGCTACTTAACCCTATGCCGTTGTAATGGCCGTAAAACGATAGCTGCGCCGGCCGGGCACGAGCCCGACCGGCGCAGCCAGTCTCTCTTTAGGTTCCTACGGGGTAGGAGGGTCCTCGCTTAAGCGAAGAACTTGCGGCGTGCAGCGAATGCAGCAGCTGCAACCATGGCAGCTACGGCCAAGCCAGCCAGGCCGCGTGCAACGGTGTTGGAGCCGGTCTCAGCAGCCATACCGCGGGTAGCGCCGGTGGTCTTCGCACCGTCAGCGAGCTTACCGCCCTGGGCGATAACTTCATTCTTGTTAGCGTTCAGCATCTGCTCGGAAGCAGCCTTTTCCTCAGCGGTCGGCTGCTGGTTCTTGCGTGCCTCGTCCTTGACGTAGGTCTTGCCGTCCTGGGACAGGTACCAGGTGATACCACCGATGATCAGTGCAGCGGGCAGCGCCAACCATGCGAGCTTCTTCGCGTCGAAGCCTGGCTTCTGAGGATCGGACGGGGTCTCAGACGGGAAAGCCTTTGCGTAAGCGTCACGCATCTCGGGGGTAACTTCCACGTTGACTAGGGCTGGATCCTTGACGTAAACCGACGGATCCTTCATGCTCTGGTACCAAGTGTTGCCCTCAGCGTCCATCTTGGTGGCAGGAGCAGGAATTGCGGAGGTGTCCTGCTGCTCCTTCACGAACTTTTCTGCCTGCTCAGGAGTCAAGCGAACAGGATCGCCTGCGACCGGCTTGGACAGCCAAGAACCGTCTACCTGCTTGAAGTACTCGACACCATCGACGGTAATCGGATCGGCAGCAACATCATGGCGTTTGATTTCGCCGGTGACTTCTTCAGCTGGGGTGGTTGCGGTGGTGTTCTCTTCAGTTTGGGCCTGAGCAACAGCTGCGCCACCAAAGGCGAGTGCGCCGGTCAGGACAGCAGCGGTCAGGGTCTGTGGCAAACGCTTCATGTGTTTCTCCTTCGGAAATATGGGAAAGCGCAAAAGTGTCTTTCGCGACGCAAATAACAGTAGTCACAGAATTCTCAGTTGTCACACGGAAATTAAAAATTAACTGTATTTTTCATGCGTTATAGCTGTGAAAAATTAGCCCATTAGAATAGTTGTGCGACTGGATTTGCACTGAGGGGAGTTAAAGTGAGGTTTATATGTGCAGAGTGTGCCGATAATTTTGGCGACCGCGTGTGTGTCGGTGTATTCGAAAAACGGAGCCAAGGGGGTAAGCGGGTGTACTGGCGAAAATAAATGTGAAGGTAGGGGGCGTCGACAAGCGTCGAGCAGCGTTTTGGTAAGGGCGCTGGCGTGTGGTTGAATGTATAGGTTGCAAAAGCTGGTCGGCCCGTAGCGGTGCGTTTCCGAACCGCCGGACCGAGACCCTTCGGCATAGTCCGTTGCCAAGGCTTGAGCATCGCAAGTTTGTAGACCGCGTGCGGCAAGGACGGAAATCTTACCGCACATCAATCCAGGTCAGGAGACCCATAGTGATTCAGCAAGAATCGCGTCTGCGTGTCGCCGACAACTCTGGTGCACGTGAAATTCTGTGCATCCGCGTTCTCGGTGGCTCCGTTCGACGTTTCGCTGGCATCGGTGACGTCATCGTCGCCACTGTCAAGGACGCCGTCCCAGGCGGCAACGTAAAGGAAGGCGAGGTCGTTAAGGCTGTCGTCGTCCGTGCAAAGAAGGAGACCCGTCGTCCGGACGGTTCTTACATCGCTTTTGATGAGAACGCAGCTGTTATTCTGAAGGGGGACAACGAGCCACGCGGTACCCGTATCTTCGGCCCGGTTGCTCGCGAGCTTCGTGACAAGAAGTTCATGAAGATCGTTTCTCTCGCACCGGAGGTGATCTAGTCTTATGAAGATTCATAAGGGCGATATGGTGATTGTTATTTCGGGTCCTGACAAGGGCGCGAAGGGCAAGGTCATCGAAGCATACCCGAAGCGCGACAAGGTCCTCGTCGAGGGCGTTAACCGCGTGAAGAAGCACGTTGCTAACTCCGCTACTGAGCGTGGCGCCGAGTCCGGCGGAATCGTTACCCAGGAAGCACCGATCCACGTTTCTAACGTTGCAATCGTTGACTCCGAGGGCAACCCGACCCGCGTGGGCTACCGTTTCGATGAGAACGGCAAGAAGGTCCGCATCGCACGTAGCAACGGGAAGGACATCTAATCATGAGCGAGAACTACACTCCGCGTCTGAAGACCCGCTACCGCGAGGAAATCAAGAAGACCCTAAATGACGAGTTCAACTACGACAACGTCATGCAGATCCCAGGTGTCACCAAGGTTGTTGTCAACATGGGTGTTGGCGACGCTGCACGTGACTCCAAGCTGATCAACGGCGCTCTCGAGGACCTCACCGCGATCACCGGCCAGAAGCCGCAGCTGCGTCGCGCAAAGAAGTCCATCGCAAACTTCAAGCTGCGTGAGGGCATGCCAATCGGTGCCCGCGTCACTTTGCGTGGCGACCGCATGTGGGAGTTCCTGGACCGCCTGCTGACCATCGCGCTGCCGCGTATTCGCGACTTCCGCGGTCTGTCTGACCAGCAGTTCGACGGCCACGGCAACTACACCTTCGGCCTCACCGAGCAGACCATGTTCTACGAGATCGACATCGACAAGGTTGACCGCCCACGTGGTATGGACATCACCGTCGTTACCACCGCTACCAACGACGAAGAAGGCCGCCGCCTCCTCAAGGAGCTCGGCTTCCCGTTCAAGTAAATAGAGCGCTAAAAATCCCAACTCCCTGCAAGGAGTTGGGATTTTCTAGTTTTAAATGTCAGTGGTGGATTCTAAGGAATCGAACAGTTCCCCGGTAAGAGGTCGTTGCAGAGGAGCGGTGCAACGACCTCTGGAGCTTAAGGCCTACTGGCTGTCCTTAGAGCGCTTTTTCACCAACATTATGCCGCCGGCAATAAAGAGTGCGGCGAGCACGAGAACCCAACCAACATTGGCACCCGTAGAGGCTAGTGCACCGTTGTGGGAGCTGGAGGAACCTCCGCCGGATCCGGAGCCTGGACCAGATCCACCGCCTGCACCCTTAGCAGTAGTGGACTTGCTGGAGCCTTCCGACTTCCCAGTGCCATTTCCCTTGGATGCCTTGGCACCCGCATTCGATCCAGACGAGTTGGAGGCCTTGGACTTATCAGAGCTCGGCTTATTTGTACCGGTGCTATTCGAACCCTTATCAGGCTTGGCAGCACCTGGCTGCTTATCCTGCGAGGAGCTAGCAGGCTTGTCCTTTTCCCTTTCGCCTTCTTCGTCGGAGTCATTTCCACCGGGCTGGGTGGTTGAATCACCCACGAGGAAGGTCACGGTGTGCCAGTCGGTGAGTTTGTCGCCGTTGTTGTTGACGGTGCGCATGTCCATCTCATAGCGGCCCGGCTCGGTAAAAATCCAGTTCGCGTGGACGTGGAAAGGACCGTCCTCAACACCTTTAATCGTATGGATGCCTGTGCTATCGGCTAAGGTGCGTTCCGGCCCGCTAAGAGTGGGAAAGTGGCCGGCCCACCAGTGTCCGTCCGTAGGTGCCGACTTAGGGCGAACCTCGATAGCAGCGTCACGGTAGTCTTGCCCGACCTTGATTGTGTCCCATCCCGGCCACACAGCGTTATGGTCCTGTTGTAATGGCAGATGGTAAATCTTTGAGCCGGTCTTTACCATTCCTGTAAAGGACAGCGTCTTAGCCAAAGAGTCAGGGACCGTCACGCGTTGTGCATCGCGAACGCGTAGCGCGACGTCTTCAGGCACGTTGTGGCGGTCGTCTTCGTTGACATAGAAGCCGAGCTTATTGTCCACAACCTTTGGCCCGAAGTCGATGTGGCCCTTGGTGATCTCACGCTTTTTGGAAGGCGCTTCGCTGGGAGCGGGGTCCTTTGACTCTGGGGTTGGTTCCTTCGATGGGGCGTTGTTGTCGGTCGTGCCATCAGTGCTGCCGTTAGAGCCGCCTTCAGTGGCATTGTCGTTCCCCGTGGTGGGTGGGGTAGCAGATGATGAATCCTCGGTAGCTACCTTGAATCGCAGAATGGCCTTTTTCGCGGTTTTGCCGTCTTGTTCGGCGACCGTGACACCGACTTCATACGTACCGGGCTTGTTGAATGCCCAGTTGAGGTGCATGTGGTCAGGGCCTTCGGTGGTATAGGAATGCGTACCATCGCTGCCGGCAAGGCGCTGGTCCAGGCCGGTTTGATCAGCCAGGTAAGCCAACCATTCGCCGTCCTTCGGGGCTTTGACGGGCGTGAAGGTAAAGGTGTAATTCTTCTTGGTGTCCTGGTACGCATCCTCGGTGCTTATCCCCGGCCACACCACGCCGGTGCGCTGTGTCTCTGGCAGGACGTAGGCAGCGCTGCCTTTCTTTCCAAAGTTCGGAATGTCCTTGTTCAAGGTGGTCTTGACCTGCTTGGGAACGGTGAAAAAGACATCGGAAGGCTTACGCCAGATTGCACCAATATGGTACAGATTCGTCTCGTCCTTGATGCCTAGGTGCAGCCCACCATCCTCGTGGATTGGGGCGATATCCACGTGGCCCCGGTGCAGATTGAGCTCCTTGTGCGGGGTGTCCTTATCCTTCGGGTTTTGCGGCTTGGGTGAGGGGACTTTGGGGATAGAAGGCTTTGGAGTAGTGGAAGGTGCCTCAGGCGAGGGGTTCTTGGATGGGCCAGAACCCTCTGACTCTTCTCCTTCTTCCGAATCCTGCGGCTTCTCTGGTTTCTCCGAGCCTTCTGGTTCCTGTGCGTCTGCGGAATCGGGAGCATCTGCGAACGAGACGGTGGTCTCAGCTATCGGCTTATAAGCCTCTTTGTGAGTATGGCTAAATAGAGTGGCGCCGCCGGCATCGGAGCGCGAATCAGGAACGATGCGTAGCATGAGCTGGTAGCCGGGCTGCTTACAGCTATCGATGAGTTGCCTGCTCGTCCTTTGGCCCGGTCCAGAAGTAAAGCCGATTTCGCAATCTGCAATATGCTTTTCCGGCAGGCTGGTCATCGGTTCGCCATTTACCTTGTAAAAGCCGCCGGTAACGCGCACGGTGGTGCGGTCATCTTCGGGCTCTACGGTGATGTCGATATTGCGGTCACCATCGCCGTACACCTTGCTGGTGGACACGGTGATATCTGGGCTCGTAATCTCAAGGGGCTCCGTCTCAAACGGCTCTATCTCTTCCATTTCGGGAGTGGGAAGCTCGCCGCTCTTCGTCGTAAAAGCTTCGTCATCTTTAGCGGCCCTTTCCTTGACGGTGACGGCGCTGGTCCAGAACTCCACGGGTTCAGATACCCAGCGTGGGCTTGGGGAATTATCGTCAGGAATAAAGATGGCTTGGAAATCGGATTTTTCTTCACCGATCATTTCATCCCACGAGGCCTTACCACCTTCTACCTTGCGCTCGGCAAGGTAGTGGCCGTTGATGGTGAAGACGGCGCGGCCGGTGTCTTTGGCGTTTCCCGTATCGAGGGAGAGCGTGGTGAGGATGCCTTCCTTCGCGCCCTTGGTATCGGCCGTGGAGGGGGCCATCTTAAACATAGGGGTGTTGGACTCGGAGTCTTCGGCTGCGGAGCCTTCAGACTTGGCGTCGTTAAAGGCGGCGTCAAGGTCGGTAATCGTGCGCTCGGCGGGGTTGGTCCCGCCTACCTGCCAGACCAGGGTTTGTGGCTCGGAGTGGATAAAGGTGCCATCCTTCTTTCGTGCAGAGGCGCGATATGTTACCTCGTAGTGGCCGGGGCGGGTGAACGTCGTAGCGTTATGCGTATGCGTTCCCGCGTTAACCCATGTGGAACGGAATCCCGGATCGTGGGAGGACCAGAGGCGGTTGAGGGGGTAGTCCTCTCCGTTGTACCTAAATAGCTCCATGCGGCCGGGACCCTTAAAGTCCACGATCTCCATGTTGAAGGATTTATCGCGGAATTGATCGGTAGGCAGATCCGCGGCGGCGCCGAATCCAGCCCAGATGGGCATGGTGTCTTTCGGGAAGCCTACCGCGGGGCCGCCGTAGTACATGAGCTGGTTATCTTTGGCCTTAAGGAAATCAAAGCGCGGGTCATTGGGAACGCGCCAGGCATAGGCTCCCAGGCCGCCGTCGACGCGGCCGTGGCTGACCCAGTTGATCGTGTCCTCGATGGGGACTAGGCCCGCACTATTGGACATGAGCTTGAAGTTCCCGTCCTGCCACACCGCGTGCGGGGAATCCACGTGTGTTTGGGTGCGGACAATCGGGGCGTCGCCAGCGAGGGCGAGGGGAGCGTGGAATAACGCGAGCGCCAAGGCCATCACTATGGTGGCAAGGCGCGCAAATGAAGTGCGCAAAGGCATAAGGTTCTCCCAAGGTTAAAGGCAGTGAACTTTTATGTAGATTCAAACGAATATTACACTATTGCAAACCGTTATCGATACATGTAGTGAGGTAAGGAAAAATGTGCTGGTGCGCTGGGGAAAGGGAGGATATGAAAAGTCCCTACTTCCGGCGGTGGAAGTAGGGACTGCGGGGTTCGGGGGGGTAAGCGGCGGAGGAGTGTTCGGCGATTAAGCCTTCTTATCTTCTGCGGTATGGGTGGTGCCCTCGTATTGCCATCCCACGACGGCATTGCGTACGGCGGCCTCGAGCGGGTTGGCGGGCTGGATGCAGCTAATCGTCAGCAGCCTGCCTGGCGTGGCATCATCGCCCCATGCGCTGGAGTCACCGGCCAGGCCCTGTTTATCGGGGTCGTGGAGATCGGTTGCGGCGTAGATGAGCCAGTTCTGGTCGGAATTCTTCGTGCGGACGTAGAGCTTATCGCCAATGCTGACCTTGTGCTCGTTGGCTGCGCCATCCTGAAGCTTATTGAATACGGCAGGCACGCCCGCGCCGGTGTGCCCGGCGATGACGACGATATCCTCGGCATTGGTTCCCGGCAGGGAATACGGGCGGTCATCGGCGGTATAGGTGCAGGCCTTATCCATGGTGTCAGGGTTGATGGCGCCATCGAGCACGCGGCAGTTGTCATCGTCGAACTTCGCATGGACGTCGATGGCGGGAATGAACATCTCTACCGCGGCGGATGGCTCGATGACGGGGGCCTGTTCCGCCGTGACCTCGTTGGTCTCTAGGCCTTCTGGCGGGCTGATGCTGCGATCGATGGAGCTGATGACCAGCAGTGTTACCACGATACCGGCCGCGATACGGAGGGCCCAGGAAGACTTCCACGCATTTTTTGACGCGATCCCATCCGGAAGGCTTCTTCCGGTGCCTAGGCAGAGAGGTCTCCTCAAGGCGGCGGTTGGGGTAGCGGCGCTGAATGTGGCGCGCATGATTTTCGGCCTTCCGCCAATCGCGATCGTCGGAACGGTGCCTGCCGGAGCGCCTGGGCTGGGTGCCTATAGTATCGCTGCTCGATGGCCGGGGGCGCGTGCTGCGGGTCCTGCGGGAATAGGAGGTTTCCGCGGTGTTGTTTTCTGGTGTCGCCTCGTGGCGCGATCGCGCCGCAGAACGTTGGGGCCTCTCCCTCCGTGGCCGGTCTTGGTGGTCCCTGCGACCTCCGAGGAAAAATAGGGACAATAGGGGTGGGTGTGAACCAAGTTTATAGTAATAATTTCTGTTTAGTTTTATTGACGCGGTGAATGCATAACGCGCTACGATAATCCGTGATTCTCTTGTCCGTATAAGTACAGCTAAATAAGGGAAATAAAAAACGGTGTCTCTCAACGAAGCTGCCAAGGCCGGATTCCTGAAAAAGGCCGCCCTGCTCGATCAATCATTTTCACGATTTTCTGTCCGCGCAATCCTTGCCGGTGTGTATCTGTGCATCGGCACCGTATTTGCCGGCGTCGTTGGCCAAGCGGTGGAAGAGCTTGCCCCAGGCTTGGGCTCCGTGACCTTTGCCCTGTTCTTCGGCCTAGGCCTCTTCGCCATCGTTATCCTCGGCGCGGAGCTGGCCACGGGCAATATGATGTACATGGTCTACGGGGCGATGCAGAAGCACTTGTCCTGGGGCAAGGCCTTCTACGTACTGCTTATTACCACGATCTTTAACCTTGTCGGCGCCATCATCTTTGCCGCCGTCATGGGGATGTCCGCCAAGCTTGCCAATATGGATTCCTCGCACCTGTTGGTCACCATCTCTGAAGGCAAGCTGACCAAATCCCCGCAGGGAATGCTCGTAGAACCTGACTTGGCTCAATTTAGTCAGACGGTTGG
>NZ_KV788357.1:0-5165 GCF_001807215.1 Corynebacterium sp. HMSC05D08
ACTGCGCCTGGCTTGGTGTACGCCAATCCATGGGAGCGGTAGGAACGAGTGCGGATAATGCCCTGGCAGAGTCCTTTAATGCCGCCTTAAAGCGTGAAGTCTTGCGTGATCGGAAAGTCTTTGACAATCCGATCGCCTGCCGCCAGGAAGTCTTCCGGTGGTGCATGCGCTACAACACACGCAGGCGACACTCCTGGTGCAACCTTCTAGCCCCCAATGACTTCGAAGCACTCACATCAGCTACACTGACCAAAGCAGCATAGCTAACCCCCGACGTGTCCACTTTCCGGGGTTCAGGCCCAATAAATGCTAACGCGCTTGATCTATGCGAAGACAGAGATCGGGAACACCCCCCGGATCATTTTCAGACAGGGACGAAAATAAGCCATACCGAAGCCAGCGACTAGTTCCACTGACACAAGGCAGAAGGAACGCAGATAAACATAGCCTGCCCCAGCATGGGGCTAGGAGTACGAATCCTGGGCTCCTTCAAGCGGAACTGCCAACAACGTAATGGGATTAGGCTGGGATCTGGCGCGGGTCAGGAGGCGCAGCAGGAGAGTTTGGAGACGTCGGTGGTGAAGGACTGTGCGGCGATTTTGATCCCTTCGGCCATGGTCAGGTATGGGCACCAGAGGTTCGCGACCTGGTCAACGGTCATGCCGGCCTCGAGGATGTAGACTCCGGCGGCGGCCAGGTCACCGGCCTCCTTGCCGACGGCGGTGATCCCCACAATCCGTCCGGTGTCGGCGTCGGCGACGATTTTGATGAAGCCGCGGGTGTCCCGGTTCACCAGTGCCCGGGGAACGTATTCCAGGGGCAGGACCCGGCATTCACACCGGATGCCCGCCTCGTTGGCTTCCTTGTCGGTCATGCCGACCGCGGCCAGTGACGGGCTGGTGAACGTCACGCGGGGCAGGTGCCGGTAGTCGACCTCGCGCCCGGCGTTGTTGAAGGCGTTCTCCACCATCAGGGTTCCGTGGGCGGACGCGACGTAGACGAATTCTCGGTGCCCGGTCACATCCCCTGCGGCCCAGATCCTGGGGTTGGAGCTGGCGAGTGTGCTCTCGACCAGGATCTGGCCGGTGTCGCCGGTCTTGACGCCGACGGCGTCCAGGTTCAGTCCGTCGGTGACGGCGCGTCGGCCGGTGGCTACCAGCAGCTTTGCGGCGCGGAATTCCTCCTGGCCCCCGGCGACCGTGGCGGTGACAAGGACCTCTGCGCCGGCGGGATCTGTGCGGACCGAAGTTACGGCTGCGCGGCGGACCACGCGGATGCCCTCGTCGGCGAAGACGCCCATCAGCGCACGGGAGGCTTCCGGTTCCTCGTGCGAGGCAAGCCTGGAGCGGACCAGCAAGGTCACTTTGGATCCGAGGCGGGCAAAAAGCTGCGCCTGCTCCAGGGCCACGTACCCGCCGCCGAAGACGATCAGGGACTCGGGCACTTCGTTCAGTTCCATGGCGGTGGTCGAGGTCAGGTAGTTGACTTCATCCAGTCCCGGCACCGGGGGTGCCCACGGGGTCGAACCGGTCGCGACCAGATAATGGGCGGCGGTCAGGGAGTCGCGGGTGCCGTCGGGTCCGGTGATTTCCAGGACCGGTTCCTCCGGGGTGCCGGCGAACACCGCGGTGCCCTGGCGCAGGTCCCATCCGTAGTCGGCGGCCAGATCCACGTATTTATCCGAGCGCATTCGCTCGACCAGGGAGCGTTTCCCGTCTATCAGTACACCCATGTCCACCGGGGCGGCGGAAGTGCTGATCCCGGGGAACCTTCCGGTCGCATCCACAGCGACATGCCGGGCTTCGGCGGCGGCCAGCAGGGCTTTGGAGGGAACGCACCCGGTGTTCACACAGGTCCCGCCCACCGTGGAGCGTTCGATCATCACGACCCGATAGCCCAGCTTGGTGGCCCGGATGGCGGCGGCGAAGGCGCCGCCTCCGGAACCGATCACGGCTAAATCAAAATCTGGTGCTGCCTCAGGCATTAGTCCTCCTTGGAGTCTCGAATGAACACCCCGGGGGCGTTCCTTTTTGCATGCTGTCCCCAGTCTGCACCTTCCCCTGCACGGGAAGGTCAAGAACGGGAGCGAAGAGATCGGTGTTGCTACGGAAGTGTTGTGTCAAGAAATTCCTTCAGGGCATCGGCTTTCATGGGCCGGGAATCGGCCCGGCCCAGGATGTCACCGTCAGGTGCGATGACGACGGTACTGTCTAGGGATGTGACCGCGTACTTTTGGGTGAGTTCCCCGGTCCGGTCGACAACGAAGGGGTATCCGGGTGTGCCGGCCATTTCGCGGAACTGGTCCACTTGGGTTTTTGTGTTCTCCGGCGTCACGTCCACGGCGACGAAGTCTGCCTTATCGGCATATTCCTGTTCCAGTTCCTTCATCGCTTCTGCCTGCGGAACGCAGGTATAGCACCAGCTCGCCATGAAATACAGCACTGTCGGGCGGGTGGAAGGGACGGTGAGGGCCTTGCCGTCCACAGATGTGATCTCGATCCTGTCCACGTTGTTTGCGCCCGCTGGCCCGGCGGCGGGAGCGGTTTCGCTCCCGCGGTTCAACGCAGTGAGGGCCAGGACCAGGATGAGGGCCGCGGCCGCTACGACGGCAGTAATGGTGAAGATCCGCCGGTGGTTTCTGGTCGTTGTCATGGGTTTCCTTTCTGGTTGGTGCGCCCTGGCGCCGTGTCGGGAAGAAGATGTTCCGGGCCGCAGCACGCTTCGGTGCTGTCGCTGCTCTCAGCCCCATCCGTGATTGCGCTGTTGTCTTGTGCCTTGCTTTTACTGCGGCGCCGCAGGGCCAGGGCCGCGGCGGCGAGGACGGCGGCCACCGCGGTGAGGGTGATGATGGGCCAGTTGCCCGAGATGAAACCGGACAGCGCCACGCTGGCTTCGGTGACCGTCCCGCCCATGATCTCCCCGGCCTGCCCGCCGGACAGGGCCGGAACCCAGTAGAGCAACAGGTAGATCCCTGCGAGGATAAGCGCGGCTCCGCCGAGACGATTAACAAACGGCAGGATCCTTCGGACGTGGCGTGCCAGGACGTCCCGCGCTACCGCTGCACCGAGGGACAGAAGGACCAGCACCACCGAGGAGCCCAAGGCGTAGGCGGCGAAGACCGCCAGCAGCCCAGCCAGGCTCCCGGTGGACACAGCCTGGGCGACAACAGCCAGCAGCAGGGCCAGGCTGCAAGAGAGCGCAGCCACCGCATAGGCCACCCCGTAGCCAAAGACCGCCCTGAGGCCCGAACTGGTCCCGTCCGTCTTCAGAATCCGGGGCAGGTTCAACCTCGCCCCGGGCAGCTGCCATCCGAACACCATGCCAAGGCCGGCAACCACAATAACCGCTCCGATCAGCGCCGCCGCCCAGGGAAGCGCCGACGCCACCGACCGCAGGCCTACAGCGGCGAGCAGGCCGGCCGTAACAAAGACAGTGGCGAAACCGGCGCTGAGGGCAACCCCGGCCTGAAGACCTGCAAGCAACGGCCGCTTCCGTCCCGCACCGGGGCCTGAACCAATGAAATACGCCAGATAGGTTGGCAGCATCGCAAACCCGCATGGATTCACCGTGGCAAGCATTCCGGTCAGAAAGGCCAGACCCAAAACACCCGTCATCCCTGTGACCCCGCATCCTCAGAAACACCGGCCCGGGACTGCCCGGACCGCTCCTGCTCCGACGATGAATGAGGTGTTGGAGTAGAACCCGCGGACAGGCTGGCCCCCGGGCGGGAACGGGCGCAACAATCCGTCCCCGGGCTGCCCCGACGCTGCGCCCGCAGGAGCAGGGCCCCCGCGGCAAGGGCTGCGGCGGCAAGGGCTGCGGCGGCAATGAACCAGAGGTTGCCGGCCATTGCGCCGGCCGCGGCGAAAACACCGGCTGCAGCCGTCAGAACGGGTACCCCGCAGCACACCAGCGCCACCATCACAACACCAAGGAAGGACAGCAGAGTGCCTGCCGCAAGCACCAGGCCAGAGCGCTTCCGGCCCTTCACTTTTATTGACATGATCATCCCTTCATATGTCCGGCTCGTGTCCGGGACCCCGACAGGGGACCCCAACACGAAACCGGACGGCCAGTAGTACGTCACACCCCATTATCAACCTTCCACTAAGGGGGAAGGTCAAGTTGGCGACGGGACCTGTTGGTTTGCGGGTGCCGATGCGGAACGTTCCAGTACGATGGAAGGGTCATATGCGATTTTTTGGAACGAGATGAGGACCCGAAATGCGAATCGGTGAAGTTGCTGATGCTGCCGGTATAACAACCAAGACGATCAGGTTCTATGAGGACCGGGGCCTGCTCCCACCGGCTGAGCGCTCGGCCAACGGCTATCGTGACTACACCCACGACACCCTCAGCCGCCTCGAATTCATTCGCCGCAGCCAAATCGCCGGGCTGACACTGGCGCAGATCCAGGGCATTCTGCGGATCCGCGATAGCGGTTTGACGCCTTGCACCCACGTACGGGATGTCCTGGGGAAACAGTTGCAGGACCTGGACCGGAAAATCGCGGAGCTCACCGCGCTCCGGGTGACCGTGGCCGAACAATATGCAACCGCCGAGGTGGCCGACCCTCAGCGCTGCGATGCTGAACAAATCTGCAGTTACATCTGAGCCCGCCGCAGGCTAAGGGGCTTCACTGAGTCGGCTCCCGCCGCGGCCAGTGCCGTCCGCAGTTACGCAGCACCCGGCTCCACGGCACGGAAGACCTCCGTGCCCGCGGCGTCTAGGATTACAGCGGTGCTTACCTGGTTTATCCGGTAGGCGGTGATGAGCCGCGTATCGGTATCAGAGGCAAAGACCAGGGATGACGCCCCATTTCCGGCCAGGAATTCCCTGATTTCATCGGCCGTCTCGTAGGACGCGATGTCCACCGCGACATAGTTCACGGCAGCAGGAGAGCTTCGCTGGACCTTGGCAAGCGCCCGGGCTCCCGGCTCGAAGGTCAAGCCCCATGGTGATGCCGTGGCCCGGCGAGTGAGCGAGGTCAGGCCGGTTGGCGGCGGCTTTCGGTGGGAATGATCTGGGGTAGGAACCGGACGTAGAGGATCATTCTCTGATTCTTATCCTCTCCGAGACAGATAACACTTGTAAAAGTTGATTACACCCTATTGTTACGCCGGTTCGGGGTTGGGGCCTGACCCCCGGAAAGTGGACACGTCGGG
>NZ_KV788358.1:0-1645 GCF_001807215.1 Corynebacterium sp. HMSC05D08
TTTGGTTGGTTTGTCTTTTTGTTAGGTTTGGGCTTTTCACGGCCTGATTTTTTGGCTTTTGTGCTGAAATTTTTTTGTGGAGAGTTTGATCCTGGCTCAGGACGAACGCTGGCGGCGTGCTTAACACATGCAAGTCGAACGGAAAGGCCTGCAGCTTGCTGCGGGTACTCGAGTGGCGAACGGGTGAGTAACACGTGGGTGATCTGCCTTGCACTTCGGGATAAGCTTGGGAAACTGGGTCTAATACCGGATAGGACAGCTGTTTAGTGTCAGTTGTGGAAAGTTTTTTCGGTGCAAGATGAGCTCGCGGCCTATCAGCTTGTTGGTGGGGTAATGGCCTACCAAGGCGTCGACGGGTAGCCGGCCTGAGAGGGTGTACGGCCACATTGGGACTGAGATACGGCCCAGACTCCTACGGGAGGCAGCAGTGGGGAATATTGCACAATGGGCGGAAGCCTGATGCAGCGACGCCGCGTGGGGGATGAAGGCCTTCGGGTTGTAAACTCCTTTCGACAGGGACGAAGCGTAAGTGACGGTACCTGTATAAGAAGCACCGGCTAACTACGTGCCAGCAGCCGCGGTAATACGTAGGGTGCGAGCGTTGTCCGGAATTACTGGGCGTAAAGAGCTCGTAGGTGGTTTGTCGCGTCGTCTGTGAAATTCCGGGGCTTAACTCCGGGCGTGCAGGCGATACGGGCTGACTTGAGTGCTGTAGGGGAGACTGGAATTCCTGGTGTAGCGGTGAAATGCGCAGATATCAGGAGGAACACCGATGGCGAAGGCAGGTCTCTGGGCAGTAACTGACGCTGAGGAGCGAAAGCATGGGTAGCGAACAGGATTAGATACCCTGGTAGTCCATGCCGTAAACGGTGGGCGCTAGGTGTAGGGGGCTTCCACGTCTTCTGTGCCGTAGCTAACGCATTAAGCGCCCCGCCTGGGGAGTACGGCCGCAAGGCTAAAACTCAAAGGAATTGACGGGGGCCCGCACAAGCGGCGGAGCATGTGGATTAATTCGATGCAACGCGAAGAACCTTACCTGGGCTTGACATATACAAGACAGGCGTAGAGATACGTCCTCCCTTGTGGTTTGTATACAGGTGGTGCATGGTTGTCGTCAGCTCGTGTCGTGAGATGTTGGGTTAAGTCCCGCAACGAGCGCAACCCTTGTCTTATGTTGCCAGCATTTGGTTGGGGACTCATGAGAGACTGCCGGGGTCAACTCGGAGGAAGGTGGGGATGACGTCAAATCATCATGCCCCTTATGTCCAGGGCTTCACACATGCTACAATGGTCGGTACAACGCGCAGCGACACTGTGAGGTGGAGCGAATCGCTGAAAGCCGGCCTTAGTTCGGATTGGGGTCTGCAACTCGACCCCATGAAGTCGGAGTCGCTAGTAATCGCAGATCAGCAACGCTGCGGTGAATACGTTCCCGGGCCTTGTACACACCGCCCGTCACGTCATGAAAGTTGGTAACACCCGAAGCCAGTGGCTCAAACTCGTTAGGGAGCTGTCGAAGGTGGGATCGGCGATTGGGACGAAGTCGTAACAAGGTAGCCGTACCGGAAGGTGCGGCTGGATCACCTCCTTTCTAAGGAGCATTATTTTTGTGCCCACAGTTGTGGGTGTGTTGGTTGAGTACACG